>NZ_JBHTLD010000127.1:0-15063 GCF_042678745.1 Pontibacter rugosus
ATTTTAGAAGCCTCCGCGGTACTTATAAGTCATGGCTACTTTATCGATTGCCACGATGTAAGCGGCAATACGCATCGGTACGTTATATTTTTGTGAAGCTGCATAAACACGCTCAAAAGCCTCTGTCATAATGCGCTCAGCACGTGTGTTTACACGGTCCAGCGTCCACTTGAAGCCCATACGGTTCTGCACCCACTCAAAGTATGATACGGTAACACCACCAGAGTTAGCTAAGATATCTGGCACTACCATGATACCTTTTTCGTTGATGATATTATCTGCCTTATATGACGTTGGGCCGTTAGCACCTTCTACAATCAGGCGCGCCTGGATTTTGTCTACGTTGTGGATAGTGATAACATCCTCTACAGCAGCAGGCACCAACACATCTACTTTAGAAGTAAGCAGCTCGTCCGGATCCATTCCTTCAGCGCCTTTATAGCCTTCTAAGCGGCCATTGTGCGCGTTTTTATACTCAATGGCTTCTTCTATATCGATACCGTTATCGTTCCAGTAAGCACCGCTCACATCACTGATACCTAATATCTTAACGCCACGCTCTGCCATAAGTTTAGCAGCCCAGGCACCTACGTTACCAAAACCTTGTATAACAGCAGTAGATTTGCTCGGGTCCATGCCTAGTTTCTCCATAGCTGCCATGGCAGATACCATTACGCCACGGCCAGTAGCCTCTACACGGCCTAGTGAGCCACCCAGCACAAGGGGTTTACCTGTAACTACGGCATGTTCAGTAGAACCTCTGGTTTTAGAGTATTCGTCCATCAACCAGGCCATTTCACGTGGGCCTGTACCCATATCCGGGGCAGGTATATCACGGTCAGGGCCAAAAATATCGATTAATGAGTTTGTGTAAGCTCTCGTTAAACGCTCTATCTCACCGGCAGACATAGAATACGGATCGCAGATAATACCCCCTTTGGCACCGCCATATGGAATATCAACCACGGCGCATTTCCAGGTCATCCAGGCAGCGAGTGCCTTCACCTCATCCAGAAACACATCCGGAGCATAGCGGATACCGCCTTTAGATGGGCCCAGAATGTTGGAGTGCATCACGCGGAAGCCTTCGAATACACGCACCTTGCCATCATCCATGGTTACAGGCACGTTCACAATTACCTGACGGGTTGGAGACTTCAGCACGTTGTACGTTTCTTCATCAAGTCCCAGCACCTCAGCAGCAATATTGAAGCGCGACATCATCGACTCGAAAGGATTCTCTTTGTCCTTGATCGGTGCAGGCTCTTTGTATAACATCATTCTACTCTTAATTTAAGTGAGTATTTAATTAGTGAGTAATCAATCAGTGGGGCAAAGTTGAGAATTATACTTGCAACCTCCTACGCGCAGGCTACAAAATTTTTCTAGAAGATCTCCAGAAAAGCTACTATAAAAGGAATGGCCATTAACAAACTATCGAAGCGATCCAGAATACCTCCGTGGCCAGGCAGCAGTGTACCTGAGTCCTTTACCCCAAGGCTGCGTTTCAACATGGACTCGGCAAGATCTCCGAGCACACCAAACACAGCTACCAATACGGCCATACCCACCCATTGGTATACTTCCAGGTCAATAAAAAATTGTGACATGACATAACCTACAAGTATGGCAAGCACGGTACCGCCAATCCAGCCCTCCCAGGTTTTGCCCGGTGAGATACGCTCAAACAGTTTATGTTTCCCAAAGTTTTTTCCTGCGATATAAGCTCCCGTGTCCGCTGCCCAGATCAGCAGCATCAGGCCAAGTATAGGTTGCCAACTGTACTCGCCATGCAGGTAACCCAGCAGGTGCAGCAGCGCAAAAGGCCCGGCCACATACACAACACCCATAATAGTGAAGGCGACGTTGGTAAAAGGTTGTGGTTTTTTGCGGTACATCTCCACAATAAAGACCAGGAACAGCAGCGGAAGCGACAGATAGAGCAACTCATACGGCATTATTTGCTTCTGCACCAGAAACACAGAAGCAAAAAGCACCCCGCCCACAAGCAAGCCCAGGGGTTTATTCGGTCGCATACCCTGCACCCCTACCAAGGTATAAAATTCATGTATACCCAGCAGCGTAAGCCCCAGAAACAGCAGAAAGTATGTCCACTCGCCATAGTAGATGCCACCGACGAAAACCACGGCGCCCAGCACCCCTACTATAATGCGTTGACTTAAATTGCTGAGTGAGGACAGTTTCTTGCTCATGTACAGGTGTTGTGCCGGCAGCGCGGCAATGGGTGTAAAGTGTGGAGTTAATATATGTTACTTATTGCAAGTGCTCTGCTTTTACTCCGTCACCTACAGTTTGCTGGCGCAGCGGAAGCTTGCTAAAGCGTTGGTACAAAAAGTAGATGATGGCGACACTCACCACTACCGATAAGGCGACAGTATACCAGGGCATCGCCTCCGTACTTTCAATATCGGCCTCAATGGTACGCGTCTGCTGCAAGTATAGCATAAAAACTGTAAAGCCATTATTTACAAAGTGCGCCACAATCGGAACAATCATGCGGCCTGACCAAAAGTATAAATAACCGAACAAGGCACCAAGTATAGCCCGTGGTAAAAAGCCAAAGAACTGCACATGTATGGCAGCGAAGATGATTCCTGTTACCCAGATGGCTACATGCATGTTCCCGAACCAGCGGAAAAGCTGCCGTTGTGTGATGCCCCGAAAGACCAGCTCTTCTCCTACCGCAGGAATGGCTGCAAATACAAGCAGCCCCACCAGCAGCTGTGGCACCGTTTCAAAGCGGGTAATTAGCTTCGTGAGCTCCGCCAGTTGATCTTCCTGTGCCCGGGCCCATTCTTCAAAGCCGCTCATAAAGTCTGGGAAGTCGAGGCTGGCGTTCCAATTGATGATAACCGAGTTGGCCGGCATAATGAAAATTATCAGCAGACCACTTAGCAAAATCAAAAGCCACGAAGGAAAAACTTTCCAGTTCAGATAATCCTCTATCTTAAAGTTCAGGGATCGCAGCAACAGCAAAGGAGCTAAGATAAACGCAAAGAACTGCAGCACGCCCTGCAACATCAGCATTAAAGCCGGGCCTTGTGGGTGGGCGGCAGGGTTGGTAGCCACACTGGCTAACTTAAATATGCTGATTCCGAAGACCGGGGTTGCCAGCAGGCTTATCACTGTCATGGCCACAAAATAGCCGCCTGACATGAATACCAGCAGCAGCAACAGCACCATAGTAGGATGCAGATCTTTGGAGATGAAACCTTTCATACAGATAATTAGGTTTTATTGACGTAAATTTACGGGAAATTATAGATTTTGCTTTGGTAAAGATTGCTAACATAGAGTTGGGAGAGTTTCCGTTGCTGCTTGCCCCGATGGAGGACGTAAGTGATCCTCCGTTCCGCAAGGTATGCAAGGCCAACGGTGCTGATCTCATGTACACGGAGTTTATCTCCTCTGAGGGTTTGATACGTGATGCCGCTAAAAGTGTGCAGAAACTCGACATTTTTGACTACGAACGCCCAATCGGTATTCAGATTTTTGGCTCTGACATAGATTCTATGCGCGAGGCAGCCATTGTTTCATCACAAGCTGGCCCAGACCTGATCGACATCAACTATGGCTGCCCCGTTAAGAATGTGGCTTGCAAAGGTGCTGGTGCCGCCTTGCTGCGCGACATCCCCAAGATGGTGAAGATGACAGAGGAAATCGTGAAGGCCACACACCTGCCCGTAACGGTAAAAACGCGCCTCGGCTGGGACGAGAGCACCAAGTATATCGTAGAGACGGCGGAACGGCTTCAGGATATTGGCATACAGGCGCTGAGTATACATGGCCGCACACGTGTTCAGATGTACAAAGGCGAAGCCGACTGGAGTTTGATTGCTGAGGTAAAAAATAACCCGCGTATGAAGATCCCGATCTTCGGAAACGGCGATATTGACTCTCCGCAAAAGGCTTTAGAGTACAGAAACAGGTATGGCGTAGACGGCATCATGATCGGGCGTGCCAGCATTGGCTATCCATGGATTTTCAACGAGATAAAGCACTACATGAAGACAGGAGAAGTGCTGCCAGGGCCAACTTTGGAAGAACGGGTGGAAGTATGCCGCCAGCACTTTACACACTCTTTAGAGTGGAAGGGTGATAAGCTGGGTATTTTTGAGATGCGCCGTCATTACACCAACTACTTCCGCGGGTTGCCACATTTTAAGCCACTGCGCATGCGCCTGGTACAGTCTGAAGATATTCAGGAAATTTACGACACGCTGGAAGAGATTACCCAGACAATGAGCTATGCTGGAGAGTTAGAAAGCTAACAAGTATGAATTAGACAGAGTATGTTTGCAGAAGCTGCTGTGGTTTATACTTAACCTAACACTGGTGCAGGCGTCCGCTTGTGCCTTGCGCCAGCAAAACAATCTCCATACTTAATTAAGCCATACTTTCTGATTTCAGCTTAGGAGGAGCAGCCATAAATTAAACCTCCGATAATGCTGGCACAATTGTTCGCTTGTGCCAGCGCCAGTCATGGATAAACACTTCCTACAACCCTCTAACTTCACCATTATTAAAACTGCCACCACACCGCCGCAAGAGCAAACGTCACAAAGCACTTTAGCCTGGGTTCTGATCATCGTGCTCACCTTTATCTGGGGCACTTCTTTTATTCTGATGAAAAAGGGACTTGTGGTGTTTTCATCGGGCGAGGTGGGTGCCTTGCGCATGGTGATTGCCTCTGTATCGCTGCTGCCTTTCGCGCTAAGGCACCTGCGTGCGGTGGAGCCCCGACGCTGGAAGTTTTTGGCTGGAACCGGCATGCTGGGCAACTTTATACCTGCCTTTCTTTTCGCTTATGCCGAAACCCGTTTGGCAAGCGGCCTGGCAGGCGTATTAAATTCGCTCACAGCCTTATTTACCCTTTTAGTAGGCGCTGCATTTTTCAGCCAGAAAATAACTTGGATGCGCATGTTGGGTATACTTATCGGTATACTTGGAACGGCTATACTTATCTTTTCCGGCAACGGCAGTGCTGACCTGGACAATAAATATTATGGCCTCTATATTATAGTTGCTACCATCTGCTACGGCGGCAGCGTGAACATCATCAAGCATAAGTTAACGGGCATCAAACCCCTTGTGCTGTCTAGTCTGGCCCTGCTTACCGTAGGCCCTCTTGCTTTAGCCTACCTCCTCTCAACAGACTTTATTTACAAGCTACAGCATGTGCCCGGTGCCTGGGAGGCTTTTTCATACATTGCCATACTTGCCGTGGTTGGCACTGCCATCGCCCTTGTCCTTTTCAACAGGCTCATTCATATTTCCACAACACTCTTTGCCAGCTCTACCACCTATCTTATTCCTATTGTAGCCCTTATGTGGGGCGTGCTGGATGGAGAAACAATACAGCTTTGGCACTACCTTGGGATGTTGGTAATTCTTGCTGGTGTTTTTATCGTCAACAGAGCTAAATAAATCAACTCTTCAGCTTACGATTAGGTAAAGTCCTTTTAGGAGGCTCTGCGCGATTATATCTTAAGGCTGGACTGGACGTATCTCTTTTCATGTGCCACGATAGGCAGCATTTCTATGTTTCCCATTTCTTTCATACCTTAGAGAGTTTACAAATCCGTCGACACCCTAAATGAAGCGATATAAGCCCCTCCTAAGCCTTTTGCTACTGCTATTTGTGGCAGTGCAGGCCATTGCCCAAAATGCAGTTCCCACAGACGCTATACAAGAACTACAACTACAAGCTGTTAACGATACAGCCTTTACCCTCCGCACTACCAACGAAGCCGGAAACCTGGTAAAGTACGACGGCCAGTTGCCGCTTCGCATAAATGGAGAGCTACAGCAAGTTACTTTTGCAGCGGGCGAAGCAGGTTTTTCCTTGCCCAAACCGGCCGATCTGGTGCAGGTAAGTGCTAACATGGGTACACATACTATTGCCCGCCTCTTTAAACTTGATGTTGACGAAAAATCAGGCGTACGGGAATTCCCGATGTGGCTTTCTATACTTCCGCCACTTATTGCCATTGTGCTGGCGCTTATTTTCAGGGAGGTGCTGCTGGCTCTGTTTGCTGGTATCTGGGTAGGAGGCTTTGTAATTTATGGGCTGTCTTTTAAATCTGTTTTTACGGGATTGCTTGCTGTAGGAGACACTTACCTAATGGAGGCACTTACAGACAGCGACCATGTTTCTGTAGTGATATTCTCCATGTTGATTGGTGGCATGGTGGCGATTATCTCAAAAAACGGAGGAATGGCCGGCGTTGTAAGCCTGTTGTCGCGTTACGCCAGGTCAGCTAAGAGCTCGCAGGTGGTAACATGGGTGTTAGGAGTGGCTATCTTTTTTGATGATTATGCCAACACGCTGATTGTAGGCAATACAATGCGCCCTGTAACAGACGGGCATCGCGTGTCCCGCGAAAAGCTAGCTTATATAGTAGACAGCACTGCAGCCCCTGTAGCTGCAATAGCGTTTGTAACCACATGGGTAGGCGCTGAGTTAGGATATATAAAAGATGCCGCCACCACACTAGGAATCGAAGAGGGAGCCTACTCGCTGTTCTTCCACTCCTTAGAATACGCTTATTATCCTGTACTGACTCTGGTATTCATGCTGATGCTGATCCTGATGAACAGGGATTTTGGCCTGATGCACAAAGCCGAGACGAGGGCTCGCACCACCGGCGCTGTCACCTCCGCCAGCCTGGACCGTAAAGGGGAAGCCAGACAACAGCAGGAGATGGCCGAGTTTGAACCTGTGGATGCATCACGTACGCGTGCCGTGAATGCCTTACTGCCAGTTGTAGCTGTAATTGTGGGCACTGTAATAGGTTTGCTTTATACTGGCTATAACCCAGATGTTTGGGCTGATACCTCGCTTGGTTTCCTGCGCAAATTATCTATCACCATAGGTGATTCTAATTCTTACGTGGCGCTTATCTGGGCCTCTTTATCTGGAGTTTTGATTGCTGTGGCGCTAACTGTTAGCCAGCGCATCATGAGCCTGACTGAAACCATGGAATCATTAGTTGTTGGTTTTAAGACAATGCTGCCTGCCATACTTATACTAGTGCTTGCCTGGTCGTTGGCGGCGGTAACGCAGGAGCTTTATACTGCTGAATATCTGACCTCGCTGTTCTCTGGCAACATATCACCACAGTTTTTGCCAGAAATCACCTTCTTCCTGGCAGCTATCATTGCCTTCTCTACCGGCTCCAGCTGGGGCACCATGGCTATACTTTACCCGCTGATGCTACCAGCTGCCTGGTACGTGTGTCAGCAGCAAGGTTTTACTCTGGAGGAAACCATGCCTATTATTTATAATGTGATTTCAGTTGTATTAGCTGGCTCTGTATTCGGCGACCACTGCTCTCCGATCTCTGACACTACTATTCTGAGCTCTCTTGCCTCTGGCTGTAACCACATCGACCATGTGAAGACGCAACTGCCTTATGCCATTACTGTTGCGTTAGTGGCGAACCTTGTTTGCACAAACCTATCGAGCTGGGGCGTACACTGGCTGTTGGTATACCTGATCGGAGCCGCCATACTGTGGGGATGCATCAGGCTGCTCGGTAAAAAGGTCGAAGTTGCACCTCAAACTTAAATCTGATTAGCTTTAACCACATCAAGTATAAAAACAGCGGGGCTCCCTTTTAAGGGAGCCCCGCTGTTTTTATACTTGATGGACCCTATTCGTGCAACAGCTTCACGCGCTGCACCTGCCCATTCACCTCAACTGTAAGGATATAAACCCCTTTTCTATTGATCGCCTCTGTATTTAAACTGATATGGCTGGTTCCATTTGCAATGCTTTCCTCTTTGGCTAACACTACCTTACCTACCACATCATAAAGCATGATTTTAACTGTACCTGCTCTCTCAGCATAAAGCGCCAGGTCTATCTTATCATTGAAAGGGTTAGGATAGGCCTTAACCATCGGAACTGCCACTGCTCCAGTGAATTCAACTACTCTTGGTCCATATATTTTAGTACGACCATCATAGTCAGCCTGCACAAGCCTATAGTAACGGATAGTAGTCTTGCCCGCTTCTTGGTCGGTAAAACTATACTCCTGCTTTACCTGAGAATTACTATTCTTGCTTTCTACAAAACCTAGTGCCCTATAAACGTAACCATCCTGCGACACCTCGACATGGAAGCCCCTGCTGCTCTGCTCTGAAGCAGTTGTCCATTTGATTACTGCGTTAGCACCATGTCTTACTGCCGTAAAAGACGTAAGTTCTACCGGTAATGGAGCATATTGGCCGCCTAATGTAACAGTACTAAATTTATTAAAAGCCATTACAGCCACAGTGTTTCCAGAAGCATTTCTAATGGTATTCTCCACAGGCATCAACTGCCACTCATCCACACCATTATCGGATCTATAGAAGACAAGCTCTGCCTCTGCAAGAGAATTCAGCTCATGTTCAAAGTAATTGATAGTGACAACAGCATCAAGAGTTCCGTTGTTCATGCCTGGTTCTACAGCAAATGTACGCGCAATACTTTCATTCGTGATACCTACAGGCTTTCCTGTTACGCGTGTTACTTTTGTCTGGCCTGCTGGCACCGCAGGCTTTATAGTAAGGCCAAGGCCACCGAAGCTCTGCTCTACACCAGCAGCCACCTCACGGGTTGTCTCTACACTTCCTGTCACAAAAGCCGTCTCTGTTTCTGATATCGCCCCTTCAGTAGCTCCCAAAACAATTTTGTGATTGCCTGTACGGATCTCACCGGCTGTTAAAGCGAGTTGTTTTGCTACAGTGGCATTGCCTGCCATTGTTTTAATTCCAGCAGCAGACGACTTCAGGTTTATATAATTTAGTGCAGGTATATTCTGGTTTCTGGCCCCGTTAAAATCTATTGTTGTTTCGTTTGCAGTAAGGTCTGCCACAGCAGCACCCTCTTTTATAAACTCAGCAGATACCCCAGTTGTGCCAGCGAAAAGCTTGCTCCCTCCATTGCTTAGTTTCAGGTTATAGTAGTTGGCTGGTAATACATCCTGCCTATCTGCACCATTGTAGTTAACTGTTACACCACTGCCTGCAGCACTTATACCTGCACTACCAGCCAAGCGCAGCACTTTAGATACCCCTACTGTTCCTGGTGAAAGTACTTTTACTCCGTTATTGCTAAGTATCAGGTTATGGTAATTAACAGCAGCCACAGCCTGCGAAGCACCTCCATTGAACTCTACTGTATCCGGAGTAACTACACTTGTGATGGCATCGACAACAAAATTACCTGCTATTTTCACAGCGCCAGGCTCAAAAACTTTAGTACCCAAATTCTTTAGCTCCAGGTGCCCATACTGCACATCTTTAACTGCTTGGTCTGCTCCGTAAAACACAACAGTACTAGCTGGCTCTAACATATATGACGCGAATTCAGGAAGACTATTTACACCACCTGCTCTAAGTACTGCACCATCCCGCACACTTAGGCTTGAGCTTATAGAGCTAGAAAGCGAGGTGATCGATTTAGTTGCAACATCAAGAATGCCATTTTCAACAATCAGATTGTTCAAACTATCTATGTTGGCTATTAGTGTTACAGTAGCACCTGTTTTAGCAATCCTTACTGACGCCATACGCACTGCTCCACTTGCTGCTTGCAATACCGATGGTTGACTTCCTTCAAAGCTTACCTGCCCATCGGCCTGTAACGCTATACCATTATGTGTAAAGTCTCCCAGCACCACAATACCTTTGCTCAGGATGACTTTTGCATTTTGTTTGATGATGAAGTTCTTAAACCTGCTTGTACCCGCACCACTTATAGTTGCAACTTTTGCACCTGTAGAGCCATCTGTTCCACCTGTGCCTGCGTTCTCAGAGGTAAACGTAAAGCTTGCCCCGTCTCCCGATAAGTAACCATTGTTCGTGAAGTTGCCCCCTATTGTATAAGCTTTATCTGCACCTCCTTTAAAGATTGCGTCTGCTTCTATTTTAAGATTACCTGTTATGTTCCAGCCTGTGCCTGTAATACCATTTGGATCAGAGTTAGAAACAGTAACGTTTTTAAATGCGGCAGGCGTTGTACCTTCGAAATTAATAGGTTTGCTACCGCCAAATCTCACCTCCCCAGTGCTGGTAAATGCAGTAGGCGTAGTACCAAAACCAAATGGATAACTCTCCAGAGCCGCTGCCTGAGAGTGTGGCGGCTTGAAGTCTATCACACCTGAGCTTGTAAATATACCCTCATTCTTAAATGGACCCAACAAAGTATGCGTTAAGCTTCCCCCATTGAATGTTGCACCTGGTTTTACATGAAAAAGTCCTGCTACTGCCCAATCAACGCTAGCCGTTACACCAGCTGTATTGTTTATGATCAGGTTACCAAAGGCTGGAGGAGCCGTAGAGTTAAGCACTGGTGATACTGAACCATCAAATATTACGGTTGGCGGCATCTGTGTAGACGGAAGGATAGGTGCTAAAAATTGCACGTTCTGCACTCGGTTACCCACTAGCGTCCAGTTACCACTTCCTTTCAGGATGCCTTGATTTTTAAGATCTCCTGCTACAGATATGTTATATAACCCTAAATCCATGTGTCCGTTGTCCAGGTAATTTGTATCGTCTACATCGCCATTACCTACAATGTCTGCATCACCATTAAGTGTAAGGTGATTGTTAATTTTATAAACAGCACCTGGCTGCACGACAAGGTTATTTAAGATTATTGCTGAAGCTCCTCCTATAGTTTTGACAGCACCGTCAGTAGAAGCTAACACCAAGGTTCCTTTTGGCGTAAGTGGCGCTGTATATGCGCCCGGAGAGAAACTGCCATTATTCACCATGTCTCCACTAAGCGTAACCGTTTGTTCATTGGCATTTAACGAAGCATCACTTCCGATAGATAGCGTACCTGCTACAGAAGTAGCTCCTGTTAATCTTTTGGCAACTGTACCGCCGTTCACGACTTGCAGGTTACCATACTTTACTGCAGCGATATTTTGAGCAATTGCACCATCATATTTTACTGTACTGGCTTGGTCTAGTAGCACATTGTTATAATTCGACGGAAAGTTTGAACCACTAAGTGCAAGTGCAGCAGTGCTACCCACAACTAGTTTACCTCCAGCAGCACTTCTGTTGATTGTACTTGTACCCAAGTTCACTAAACCACTCTGAAGCGTCAGGTCGCTATTTACTATTATGTTGCCTGTAACAGACAAAGTTGAAGCGATATCGCCCAGGCTAATTATAAGGTTATTGAATGCTAGTGCAGAACTTGCATTTAGCATGCTTCCTTTCAGAGTTATGGTGCTACTTCTTGGTTCAAAAACGCCTCCATTCTTCGTCCAATTACCTTGCACCGCAATTGTTGAACTACCCACTTCTATTAAGCCACCATTCTGCACAAGGTCTTTTTCAAGGATATAGTCTCCACCAGGAATTGATAGTATACCGCTGTTTACTGTTAATACTCCACCAACTCTGCCTTCAGTGGCAGTTAAGAGTGTCGCTACACCTGCAGATTTATTTATCACCAGGTTGTTGTAGTATACTATCCCAATTATTTGAGAGCCTCCTCCTTCGTAAGTAAAGGTGCCTGTCTCTTTGGCAAAAGCCAGCAAATCTGCATTCAGGAAGCTTCCTTTCAATTTAAAGTTACCGCTTCCGAGTCTTATCACACTATTACCTGAGTGGTCTAGATCTCCGGCTACAGTTACTGTTCCAGCATCTATATTTATGCTCAAGCTATTCCCAACACTACCATCATTCAGAATCATGTCACCTCCTACTCCCAATGTTCCGGATGCAACGTTTACTGTATGCAGCACCGGAGCCTCTGCTACAGCAGCAGGCCCAGCAGCCGTCAGGTTACCTCTAACAGCCAGAGAGCTACCAGTACCTAACGTTAATGTTATAGCCGTTGCTCCTTTAAAGCGCAGACCTTTAACCTCTACTTCCGAGTTTATAAGCGGTTGATCAACAACTGCAGCGTCTCCTAATTCTGCAATGTCTGTAGCTGTTGGTGCGGAACCGGCACTTACAGGTGTGCCGTTGGTAATGTCCTGCCAGTTGCTGGCTAGCTCCCATGATGTACTTGTCGCTCCTGTCCAGCTATAGATACTGCTGGTAGCAGAAAGCGTCCATACTCCTGTTACATCAGTTAAAGCAACTTGGCTTACCCAGTTTAATGTAACATCGTTATCATCTTTACCCTCAGAAACCCAAGTGCTATTTACGCGCCTATAAAGCTTTAACTGATCTTCTGGGTTACCGTTCAATTCTGCGTCAGTGTACTGCAGCTGCAGCATTGCACCGCTGTAAGAACCAGCAGGAATGGCAACAGTATATGTACCGTTGATAGCCGCGCCTGCAGGGAAATTCGCTACAGCAGTAGGATTTACAGTAACTGATATCTCCGTTATACCTGAAGCTGTTCCAAAGAGCAGCTGTGTGTATGGCCCATTAAACGCGTAGGCTGTGTTAGCATTGAAAGGATGTACCCTTCTTATTGTGCCTCTAACCCATCCACTACCTGTTCTATTATGAAGCACATTTACTTTATTAGGCCCTGTTATCAGCACCCCATTTACCAGGTTAAGCAAATTTGCGGTTATATCAGCATCTTGCGTAGCTGTGTTACTGGCTGCAGTTTTATTTATAGTTAAGGTATTAAAGGTTGTTACTCCCTTGACAAAAGTATCTGCGCCTCCAGCAAGTGTAATGGTGCCATTGTTATGGGTAAACACACCTCTATTAACCCAATCGCCTTTGATTATATGTGCATGTGTGCCTGCGCTGAAATTAGATCCTGCATCGATCAGAAGGTTACCGTTTACCACGATAGCTCCACCTGCCGATTTTGCACCGCTGTTTATAAAGGAGATGTTATGATAAGTTAAGCCAGGAGCAGCCTGTGTTCCTGTTCCATTGAAGGCAACAGTGTTAGGAGCGTTAGTACCTGCGTCGAAAGCCGAACCACCAGCAACAGTTAAGGCTCCTGCAACACCCATTCTTGCATTTGCCGCCATTCTCAGGCTTACGCCAGTTACAGCTACATCAAATAAATCGTGGCTACCATTAAAAGTAGATGTACCGGAGAAGTTAGCGACACCAGCGGTGGCAGTCAATTTGCCCGCACCACTTAAGTCAGAATTAACTTTGAAGGATGTTGCAGTACCTATTGTTCCATTTACCCTAAGGCCAAAAAATGCAAGAGAACCAAGGCTAGATATAGTTTTACCTGCTCCTGTCATGTTTAAGGTACCAGCAGTTGCAGTAAATGACTTTCCTGTATTTACTGTCAGGTTTTCCCTTACCTCAAAGGTTGCACTGGTACCTATAACACCATCTATAGTTATGTTTTGCAGCGTTATACCTGTGCCACTAATTGTTTTGGAGGTTCCGGACATAGTTAAAGTCCCTCCGTTTACCTGCGAGAGTGTACCAGAACCTGACGTAATTAAATTCCCGGCAAGCAGCACACTTGGCGCTGTTATACTTATACCAGCCCCAGAGATGCTAAGGTTGTTAAAAGCTGCTGCACCTGCGGCTGTTCTGCTTATTGTTTTGCCCGCAGCATTCATCAACACAGTACTATTACCTCCTAAGAAAGAAGCATTGTTTACCCAATTGCCCCCAATGGTATGTGTGAAATTACCAGTTGCACCGCCGTTGAATACAGCTGACTCGCTGATTTCTACGTCTCCGTTCACATTCAAGGCTCCTCTGGCCTCAAAAGATGTAGAGCCAGCTGACAGTAGCTTGCCAGCTATTGTCATGGTGGAGGCAGGCATAGTTTTAATGTTTGTGCCGCTTAGGGTGAGATTTCCATATAACTCATTAGCTACTAGCTGATTCGCTCCATAGTAACCTACAGTACTGGTTGAGGCAATATTTCGTGTAGCATATCCTGCCGGAAAAGTGCCTGTGCCTCCAATTCTTATCATAGCACCACCAGACAGGGTAAGTGTACCACCAGCAACAGCTCCGGTGCCCGCTCTGTTTAGCGTGTATGGCCCCAAGTCGAGCACAGCTGAAAGCACCCTTAATTCAGTACCAGCATGTGGCGCATACACCTGTGTATTGCCTGCAAGCGTCTTTGTGCCGCTTCCACTTATCTGTAGAATGCCATAGTCTCCTGTGTTTGCTATTGTTTGATTACCATTTGCAGTGTAGTCAAACACGCTGTTCACATAGTATGTGGTTGGCCAAAGGCCGAAGTTATCTGCATAAGTTGGAGCTTTCACTTTGAGAGTAGCACCAGGCCCTAGTATAAACCCTTCACTTGGAGTTGCAGTAAAAGACACCTTGTTTAACCCCGGATCTAATACACCCGACACCTCAAATTTTGATAGTTGTGTACCTAGGGGCTTTATAGTCAAAGCAGAAGTAAGTGTGATGCTACCACTTATGGTTACGCTGTTAAAGGTGTTAGCCGCGTTCCCCCCTACTGTTTTACCCGCCCCAAAGAATGTAATGGTCGGATAATATGTTGTTTTTCCGTTCTTAACAGTATATGTTTCCTCCCTATAAGCACCGCTGTTACTCCAGCTCCCTCCGATGCGAACATCAGCTCCTCTGGACCTAATAGACCCACCACCGTAAATGACAACATCATTTAGAACTTCAAAGCTGTAAGTATCTATGAAGAGTTCAACTGTTCTGCTTTGCCCAAGCACAAGAGAGTACCAACCCACATAGTTAGAAGTTTCTAAAATAGCAGGAGAAAAGGGTCCAGACATACTGGCATCACCAATTATGACTGCTGTGTTTGCATCAGGCACAAAGTTGCCTCTCCAGTTTCTGGAGTCTGTCCAGTTTGTACTGTATCTTCCGTCCCAATAAGCAGTTCTGGTTTGAGCTAATACTACATTGCTCAGTAGGCTTAATGCAAAAAGCATTAAAAATAACTTCACCGTACGTGAAGTTATAAAAGGTAAAGGTACTCTCATACGCGTAAACTATTAATCAACTCACATTCAATATATTACACTCCAGTCACGCAATCATACTCAGCCTTCACAAAAGCCTGCCCTATTTTGGCGTGTCACTATCAGTTCTGATTTTATAAATTCCTATCTTCTTGTATGTTTTTTCCCAACAGCGCCATTTAAA
>NZ_JBHTLD010000128.1:0-15037 GCF_042678745.1 Pontibacter rugosus
TATGAACTCTCCACGAAGTCTGCCGAAACAATGATACAGATTACCATGATACACATCATGCTTAAGAAATTATCCAAATGAAATTAAAACAGCCTCTTAGACCAACAAAGCTCCACAATCAATCAACAATGGAAATTCAAACAAATAGCGTGATTTACAAGTTACCTTTGCACAAAAGAACAAGCGTCAACCCCCTTGAAATACAGAAATCTAAGTTACCTCACGTTACTATCTGTAGTTATACTTACAGCCCTAAGTATATTTTTTGCCTCCCGCCTGAAATTCGATTATAACTTCGATAATTTCTTTCCAAAAGGCGACCCAGACCTGGCTTACTATTTAAGTTACCGCGATAAGTTTGGCAACGACAACGACTATATACTAATTGGCCTGGAGAACAAAGGCAAAAGCCTCTTTGACAAGTCATTTCTAACAAAGGTGGATAGCCTAACCAGCTTCCTGCAACGACAGCCAAACGTTGAAGCAGTACTCTCTCCTACTACTGTTTCCAGTCCGGTGATAGAAGCTTTTGGGTATTTTGAAATCCCTTACCTGCATATAGAAGAGCCGGAGCGATACGAACAGGATTCTATTAATATTTATTCTTCCAGAGAGTTGATCGGCACGCTTTTCTCAGAAGATGCTACAGCTGTTTCGCTGTTTGTGCAAACCTCAGACAACCTAGGCAAAGGTGCCAGCGACACCCTGGTTACGGCGCTAACTCAGAAGCTAGAGCAATTGCAGCTAACGGAAGAACATATTGCTGGTAAAGCCCTGGCTCAATCCGTATTTGTGGAGAAGATGAAAATTGAGCTGGCCATCTTCATGTCAGCATCCATTGTGCTGGTGGTATTCTTTCTCTGGCTTACCTTCCGGACGGCCTGGGGTATACTTGTCCCTTTAATTGTCGTACTGCTATCGGTGCTTTGGGCTATGGGCGTGATGGGTGTGTTTAACAAGCCGATAGACCTGATGACGGTACTGTTACCAACTATTATGTTTGTGGTGGGCATGTCGGATGTCATACACATTCTGTCGCGCTACGTGACAGAGATAGGCAGCGGCATGGATAAGGTTCCAGCTTTAAAGCTTACTATCAAAGAAGTTGGCATGGCAACCCTCCTTACTTCTTTCACCACGGCCATTGGTTTCCTCACTTTACTAACTACAGCCATTGTACCCATTCGCAACTTTGGTCTTTATACAGCCATCTCTATAGGCCTGGCTTTTGTGCTGGCGTTTACGGTACTTCCTGCTATCCTGCTGCTGCTTAAAAAACCGGCTCCCGTAAGGGCTCATAATGCCAGCTTCTCCTGGCCAGTGCTGTTACGGCGCATGTTACGGTGGGTACTGGTACATCCTAAAGCCATACTTGCTTCCAGCGCGGTAGTCGTTATTATGAGTTTAGCAGGTATAAGCCAGATAAAAGTAGATACCACTATGCTGGAAGATCTCGGAGATGATGACCCGATTCTGAAAGATTTCCAGTTCTTTGAGCAGAAGTTCTCAGGTGTGCGCCCCTTCGAAATGCACCTGATAGCAGGTGAAGGCTATACGATGTATGATCAGGAGGTGCTCGAGGAGATAGATGAGCTGGAAAACTATCTGTATGAAACCTATGGACTCAACTTTGTTACCTCTCCTGCCACCATAGTGAAAACATTGAACAGGGCTCAGAACGGCGGTTTACAGGAACATTATACGCTCCCAGAAACTCAAAGGGAACTACAAGGTATAAGGCGCCGCCTGCAATCGCTAAAGAACCGGAATGAGCTGCGAAGTGTGGTTACTGTAGACGCAAGAGAAGGACGTTTGAATGGAAAAATGAACGATATAGGAAGCGCAGCAGCAGCTGAACTAAACGACTCACTACGCACTTTTATCGCCCAAAGTATAAACCCAAACCTGCTGCAAACACGCCTCACAGGCAGCTCGCTACTGCTCGATAAAAACAACGAATACGTTACCTCTAATATGATGCAGGGCCTCCTTATTGCCTTTGCTGTAATTGCCGTGATCGTAGGCTTTATTTTTCGCTCTTTTAAAATGGTTATCATCTCCCTGATTCCTAATATTATTCCGCTCCTGATTATCGGAGGATTAATGGGTTTAATGGGTGTGAAACTGACTGTATCCATTTCCATTATTTTCACGATTGCCTTTGGCATAGCCGTGGATGATACCATTCATTTCCTGAGCAAACTTAAATTAGAGCTAGTAGCAGGTAAATCGTTGCCTTACGCCGTGAAACGCACTTTTATTTCGGCAGGAAAAGCTATTATCATCACATCCTGTATTTTAGTGGCAGGCTTCATGACGCTGGTGCTCTCAACCTTTGATGCTACCTTTTACGTCGGGTTATATGTAAGTCTGACGCTGGTGTTTGCCGTGTTGACAGACCTGTTTTTATTACCTGTGCTAATACTTCTTTTTTACAGGCCTCGCAAAATAAATTAGGCCTTTTAGAATAAGGATAACCATATTTGCATGTAAATTGTGAAAAAGCAACGGAGCGTAATGAAGAAGAAACTGTTGACACTAGCTATACTTTGCCTGTCGCTGGTGCAGGTACAGGCGCAGGAAGAAGACAAGCTTTCAAGGCTGATGAGTGATCGGGAGCAGCTGATACTGGAATACCAATACTATAACCAGCAAAACAGCAGCTTTTGGGGCACTCAGTCTAAGAAAGATCTTATCAGTGTAATCGAAACACTTAAAAAAATCATCAATAAAGATTCAGAATTAATTGGTGCTGTAAAAGAGGCCAGCATCCGCAAGATTGCTGAGAGTACGGTGCAAAGCCAGCGCGAAGGGAAATTAACCCTAGAAGACCAGCGCAACTTTGAAAGCCAGATCAGCAGCCTGAAGGGTGAGGTGAAAACACTCCAAAGTACCATGAAAAAGCGGGAGCGCGTGGTGCGCGATCTGGAAGAGCAGTTGAATGCCACTTACGATGTTAAGTATGGCAAAGATAAGGTGATAACAATACTGGCTGTTGCCGCCTTTGTTTTGCTACTGTACGCTGTATTTCTGCAAGTGCGGCTAAACAACCTGAAAACAGCTCCGGCACGCAAAAAAAAGAAAGTATAAGTATAGCAGGCATGAATTATCATAGGCTTAACACGTGTTATACTTATGGCGTCTGATGATTCAGAATTTGACAAGTATTCATACTTATATTTGTAAGACTTTAACATTACAGAGGCTGGGGCAAAACCTCCAGCCTTTTTTAATTAGATACATGAGCGAGATACTATATGAACTGAAGCAGGTTCAGGAACTGCTTAAAATTGAACAGGAAGAAGACCGGCAGCAGTATAAAATCAAGAGCCTGAAAAGCACCATTACCGAGCGAAAGGCAATGGGCTTCTGCTGGTACCCTGTTGTTATTTCAAAAGAAGAATTGGGCTTCGGAAATAAAATAGTGCTGGAACTGGAGCGTACCAAAGACCGCGATCACCTGCACCTTTTTCAGGTAGGTAAAACGGCTGCTCTTTTCAGCAACAACGGAGAAAGACAAAACCTGAGCGGGGTTATTGTTGGTTTAAAGCGCAACAAGGTGCTGCTGGCTACGAATAAAGAAGACCTGCCAGACTGGATAGACGAAGGCCGCCTGGGTATTGACCTTACTTTTGATGAGATGAGCTACCGCGAGATGGAAATTGCCATGAAAAAGGTAATTGACGCTTATAAAACGCGGCTGGCTGAACTCCGTGATATACTTTTAGGAGATATGCCCGCGCGTTTCACCAATGCCACCATGGATGATATTCCTGCACTGAACCCCTCGCAGAACGAGGCGGTGCGGAAAATTGTGCAAGCAAAGGATGTGGCTATTATTCACGGTCCTCCGGGCACAGGTAAAACAACTACGCTGGTACAGGCTATACTTAAATCGCTGGAGACGCAAACACGTTTGCTGGTAACTGCCCCTTCAAACACAGCAGTTGATTTACTTACTGAAAAGCTGGCAAATGAAGGCGTTAACGTCATACGCATCGGTAACCCCTCGCGCGTGTCAGATGTACTGCTCGAGCATACGCTGGATGCGCAGATTATGGCTCATCGGTCTTATAAGAACCTGAAGGAATTTAGAAGAACAGCCGAAGAGTACCGGCGCATGGCGTTTCAGTTTAAGCGCAAGTTTGGCCATGAAGAGCGGGCACAGCGGCAGCTTTACAAAATGGAAAGCAAGCGTTTGCTGGAAGAAGCCGACCGCGTGGAAGAATACATTGCCGAAGATTTGCTGAACCATGTGCAGGTGATTACCTGTACGCTGGTGGGCGCGGCCAACAAAACCATCCGCCACCTGGAGTATGAGACTGTGTTTATAGACGAAGCAGCACAGGCACTGGAGCCCGCCTGCTGGATTCCTATTTCAAGGGCTAAACGCGTAGTACTGGCCGGTGATCATTGCCAGCTACCGCCTACGGTTAAATCTTTTGAGGCTGAGAAAGGCGGCCTGGGTAGAACGCTTTTCGAGAAGTGCATTGAAAGGCAACCTGATGTAGCGGTGATGTTAAAGACACAGTACCGTATGCACCACCACATTATGCAGTTTTCAAACCAGCAATTTTATAATGGTGAGTTGATAGCGCATGAAAGTGTCCATAGTTGTGATTTATATACTTTCGATCCGCATTTTGCTGAAGGTCTGGCTGTAGAATTTATAGATACCGCTGGTTGTGGGTATAATGAGGTAGAAACGCCTGAAAGCAGCAGCTCCGCCAATCCGGAAGAGGCAAACTTACTGCTTAACCACCTCGCTCACCTCCTGAAAGACTATAGCCCTGATGAAGAAGGAGAGCAACTTAAAATCGGCGTAATTGCCCCGTATCGCGCTCAGATTAATTATTTGGAAGACAGAGTAGAACACATGCCGCTGCTGCACGACCTAAGGCAAAAGCGTCAGTTATCGGTTGGCACGGTAGATAGTTTTCAAGGGCAGGAGCGTGATATTATCTACATAAGCATGACGCGCAGCAACGAGCAGGGCGAAATAGGCTTTTTGGCAGATATACGCCGTATGAACGTAGCCATGACACGTGCTAAGAAAAAAATGGTGGTTGTTGGCGATAGTGCTACATTAAGTAGTAATCCTTTTTACGCTTCTTTCTTAGAATACGTAGAAAGTATAAATGCCTACAGAAGCGCCTGGGAACTACAGGAGTTAATGGCTTAGTAACCTTAATTATTGTACATCGGTTAGAGTTTAGAGAATAAAATTCCTAACTTTCTAATCTCAGAAACAAAAAGACGCAAAATGAAAATTGAAAAAAACAGAGTAGTAGCACTCACTTATGAGTTAAAAATAAAAGACGAAAACGGTGAAAACAGCTTGGTAGAAACTGCTGATGCTGCTAACCCTATGACGTTTATTTATGGCATGAGCGGCCTGCCTGAGCAGTTCGAAGATCAGCTGGAAGGTCTGGAAACAGGTAGTGAGTTTGACTTCAAACTGGAATCGGATGAAGGCTACGGCAATGTAGACGATAACGCAGTCGTGGACCTGCCAAAGCAGGCATTTGAAGTAGAAGGTTCTGTGCCGCAGGATATGCTGGAAATCGGTAATTACATCCCGATGACAGATAGCGAAGGCAATCAGCTACAGGGGCGTGTAATTGAAGTGACAGACGAGACAGTGAAAATGGACTTCAACCACCCGCTTGCTGGCAAAGACCTGTACTTTAAAGGCAAAGTAGAAAGCGTTCGCGAAGCCTCGCCAGAAGAACTGGATCATGGTCATGTTCATGGCGAAGGCGGCCACCACCATTAAGATTTATACTTGATGTATATAGAAAGAGCAGCCTTAAGGGCTGCTCTTTTGTTTTATGTGTAGATGATATGGCCGAAGTAAGTTAAAAGTTATGTAACAGCCGTAATTTTTGCCCCCTCTTATCCAATTTAAGGTGGTTCATTTTATAGGTATAAGCCTCTAGCTAAAGCTACTCCAGTGAACCCACCCCTAGCCCCTCCGAGGAGGGGAATTAGGCTAAGCTCCGTTAGCAGAAGCTATCTGAATGATTCCAGTCCTTGGGTTGAGCGCCTTGTGCATGTTGCGGTGCCCGAAGGGCAGCCAGAGCAGAGCGAGGAGCAGCTTCAGGCACACAGCGCGATGCCCGAGGACGAGGCCTCGCTCACATAGGGCCCCTACCCCAGCCGTGAGCGCTCCAAAGCTGAAACAGTAGGTATGTGGGAACTGGAGGATAAGCAGTAGCTAGAAAGTATAGCTTGGTGAAGATGCGATAGCATGATTTTGATAAAGTACAGCCAATGCCACTACAGGTATGGCTCTGCGAGCCAGTAGAGCTGGAAGCTCTACACCATAATAGGCACTAGCTGCAAGCCAGCGCCAGCGGGCACTAAATAACCATTTAATAGCAACTGTACTAGCACAAGCTATACTCGAACTCTTAAACCGTAACCCTTTTACCAGTTCTAGCTGCCTCATAAATAGCCATCAAAACGCGCACATCACGCAAGCCCATTTCTCCCGGCACACGTGAAAATTTATTCTGCTTTATACTTTGTGCAATGCCATCCATTTGCCTCGCCTGCTGCTCAACATTTGGTATATTCATGGGACCTTCGCTGGTTTTGCCTTTGATACCAGAGTAACTGTACGCTGGGCTTAACTCCCACCAGCCATTTGCAGCTTTGCCGTATAAGCGGTTAGCATCATTATTATAGCTACTGGTACAGTTGGCAACCGCACCACCCGGAAACTGCATCTGCCACGAAATCGACTCCTCCACCTCATCAAAGAATTCCGGTTTGGTAACTTTCCCAAACGAAGCTGTGACAGACGTGGGAGTTTCCCCGACTGTATAGATAGCACCTTGCACACAGTAGATACCTAAATCCATCAATGGTCCGCCACCCGCTAGCTCTTTGTCAAGGCGCCAGCGGCTCGGGTCATCTATTACAAAGCTATCAGCAGCTTCAATGGTTTGTACAGGTCCATAAACCTTCTGCTGGCCCAGCTCCATTACCCGCTGGTTGTGTGGCTCAAAGTGCAGCCTATAGCCTATCGAAAGACTAACGTTATTTTCATTGCAGGCATCAATCATGCGCTGGCAATCTTCCACGGAAGTCGCCATAGGCTTTTCACATATCACATGCTTTTTTGCTTTCGCAGCCCTAATCGTATACTCCGCATGCATGGCATTTGGCAGCACCACATAAATAATATCTATGTCAGGATTGTTGGCTATCTCATCAAAGTTCTCATAGTTGTAAATATTCTTTTCCGGGATGTTATACTTTTTCTGCCACTCTTTAGCCTTAGAGGGTGTTCCGGTAACAATGCCTGCCAGGTAACAATTTTCTGTTTTCTGTAATGCCGGAGCCAGTTGTCCTTTGCTGTACCTGCCTAGCCCAACCAGTGCTATTCCCAACTTCTTCTTGTTTTGCTGAGAATCACCTAAGGCCATAGAAACCAGAGGTGTAGCAAAAGCTGCTGAACCAAGGGCTAACGAGAAGTTCTTCAGGAATTTTCTGCGGTTGTTTCGGAAGAGGTAATCGTTTAGTTTCATAGGTTTGATAGTAAAGTAGATTTATCATGAACTATGAAAGTATAAGTACCTGAGAGTAAAAGGTTTTACACATCAGCCAGATACTATATTTTTTTGCGGCTACAACTGCTCCTTCACTTCTGATACATATTGCACCAGCTGAGGAAAGAACACGTCAAAGTCTTGGAAGTATAGCTTATAGTTTTCAACCAGTTCTGCTGCTGCTGTCTCCATGCCTGAGGCAAATGTGGCACGTCGGCTTATACCTTCCAGCGCCTGCCCAATCCCCTGTACCTGCGCGTAGGACTCCAGCCAGTTTTGCCGCTGCATGTAAGAAAACATGTGCTGCATGCGCAGGGGAAGCAGGGCGTGATGCTTCTGAATCAAGGCATAAGCGTTCATTACAAATTCTGGCAGGAGAAAGCCTGTATAGGTTTGGAAGTGTGCTGCCAGAAAATGGTCGAAATACATATCAGACACAACTGGTGCAAACTTTTTATACTTGGGCCGCAAGCGAGCCTTTGTCTCTGCTACGACAGGGTGTGTATCCGTATAGGTATCAATAAGACGGTGCAGGCGTATCCCTTTAGCAACTCTCTCAGGATACAGCTCTGCCTGCTTCCCCTTCACGGCGTCCGCTATAAAGTTGCCGATCATTAAATGTTCGTCGGTTCCGGAAAGGTAAATATGGGCGAGGTAATTCAATTTAGTTTGGGCTAAGTAACAAGTATAAACACGCTGCTGCGCGAATTGTTTTTGCTGTTTCTGCGGCCTTATTGCAGCAGGAACAAAGTATAAACCCTAAGTCAGATAGGTTCGTAATCAAACAGAAAAAGAACATAAAACTATGAATAACGATCAAAATACGCAGGAAAACCTGGAAAAGCTGATAGATAAAATCAAAGATGTAAAGATTGCCATGATGACCACCGCTGAAAGCGATGGCAGCTTGCGCAGCCGCCCTATGCAAACGCAGCAGGTAAAGGCAGATGGCAACCTCTGGTTCTTTACCGGCTATGAATCCGGAAAATCACATGAGATTGAAGAGGATTTTCATGTAAACCTTAGTTATGCAGAGCCAAGCGACAACCTGTATGTATCCGTGTCTGGCAGAGCCCGTTTACTACGCGACCAGCAGAAAATCGATGAGCTTTGGACTTCAGACATGAAAGCATGGTTCCCTGGCGGTAAAGAAGACAGCAACATCGGGCTCATTAAAGTTACCATTGACAAAGCTGAGTATTGGGATACACCAAACAATACGCTTGTAACGCTGTACGGCATGGCAAAATCTGCCTTGACGGGCGAGCCTGCCAAAGGTGGTGAAAACAAGAAAATGAACCTGTAAGCAATAATAAAGATAAGCAGCAACTTAAGTCGCTACTGCACCTGCTAAACATATTTGTTTGGCAGGTGTTTTTATTTGGCTTGTGATGCCGTACAAGTATAAACAGGTAGCTTGTGCTTTTTGCTTCCATTTCAACCACATCATTCATAACCCTTGCAATCCGATACACCAACTTCACCTCGCCTTACCACCCTGACCTTGTTTGGCATCCGAAGCGGCAATATGCGCTGGGGATTGGCTCAGATGGGTACTTCGCCGCCCAAGCTGGAGAAAGTACCAGGGCTGCTTTTCTACAAATTGTTAGGCAGCGGACAAGGCAAAGGCTTTAGTATTAAACCTAATTTCTGGCGCTATGGCCTGATGTGTACTTGGGAAAGTGAAACTGCTGCCGATAGCTTCTTTCAGGAGTCTGAGCTGATACAGACGTATAAAAAACGTACAGATGAGGTTTGGACAGTAAAGCTCCTGCCCTACCAGCAACACGGGCAATGGGATGGCAAGTCTCCCTTTACCCCCACACTGGAAAATAAGTATAGCAGCGGCCCTATTGCCGTGCTGACACGCGCAAGTATAAACTGGCGTGCCTTGCCTAGCTTCTGGCGTTTTGTACCTAAAACCAGTGAAGGATTAGAAGATGCCAAAGGACTTATTTGCTCGATAGGCCTGGGTGAGCTTCCGCTTGTACGGCAGGCAACTTTCAGCATTTGGGAATCGGCAGATGCTATGAAAGACTATGCTTACAAGCACCCGCTGCACCAAGAGGTAATGCGCCGTACCCGCGCCGAGAAATGGTATTCAGAAGAGCTTTTCGCCCGCTTCAAACCTATCAGCAGCCAAGGCACCTGGAGTGGGATCGACCCATTAGAGAATATCTTAGAGGCTTAAGTATAACTGCTGCTAAAAGAAGATAAGCTGGCTGAAGATATAGTAATGAAACACGTAAGTATAGACACGCCTGCGGTTGTTAGAGATACAGTAAATTAAAAATTCAAGTAAACCAGAAGCTATTCAGGTATGGCTCTCTAAATTAGTTGAGATACTAGCTCAACATCATATTAGAAAATGAGCTGTAAGATCGCATCAGCCAGAGGCGTATAACTATAGTTTAAGTAGGAGGATTATCATCCGGAGCAATTTGCTGCAGCACACGCTCCAGGTGTGCTTTCATGCCTTCGTATGGTCTGTAGCCACGGCCTATTAAGTGTACGTTTGTGCCGTTTAGCAAGTATAAACTAGGAAAGGCAGTGGCTTGTAAATGTTTAGCAATGCTAAAATCCTGCTGCGTTTTCTCTTTCATCTCTTCTGAATCGAACTTCTGCAGAAAAGTATCTTCTTCCACTCCGAATTTAGTGGCTATACTTGCCAGTACTCCCGGCTTCGTAACATCGTTGTTGCCAGCATAAAAAGCACCTTGCACTGCTTCTGCCATAGCAAACTCCTGCTCCGGTTTTAGATAGCGCATAGTCACTGCAGCACGACAGGCAGGCTCTGTGTCATATATGAATTCATTCCGCTCGAAAAAAGAAAAGTCAAAAGGCTGTGCTGTCACCTTCTCCACATCCTGCCAATGCTGCTTTATACCTTCCTGCATCTGCGGCTCCAGTGGTTTAACGGTGCCCGGGCGCAAACCTCCTAATACCAGCTTAAACTGCATTCTCCCCTCCTGCTCAACTATAAGTTGCTTGATAACAGGTGCAAAGCCATAACACCAGGAACACATGGGGTCCATCACATAAATCAGGTGCATTACATCCAGCAGGTCGTGTTTCTTTTCCATTACATTCGGTTTTGTACAAAGGTAAAATTTTTAAGATAAAGAGAATGAATCACCCAGGGCAAAGGCCATTCATAAAATGTGTGCTACTGGCAGGTATAACATCAATTTAGCTTCTCATCCATTCCAGATTTAAAAGATTTAGAATTATCTTAGCAGTTCAACTTTGCTAAGAAATCACAGCTATAACAAATGTCAGAGTATAATTTCGTTCAGATTGAAAAGAAATGGCAGCGCTATTGGAAAGAGAACCAGACCTTTAAAGCAACTGCCACCAGTAACAAGCCAAAGTATTATGCTTTGGATATGTTTCCGTATCCGTCTGGTGCTGGCCTGCACGTAGGCCACCCGCTCGGTTATATTGCCTCTGACATTGTGAGCCGCTATAAGCGCTTGAAAGGCTTCAACGTGCTGCACCCGATGGGCTTTGATGCCTTTGGTTTGCCAGCAGAGCAGTATGCTATTCAGACAGGTCAGCACCCGGCCATCACTACAGAGCAGAATATCAAGCGCTATGTGGAGCAGCTCAAAAACATAGGCTTTTCCTTTGATTGGGAGCGCGAGATCCGCACGTCAGAGCCAAACTACTATAAGTGGACGCAGTGGATATTTATGCAGCTGTTCAGCAGCTACTACAACTACAGCACTGATAAAGCAGAGCCAATTGATGCGCTGGTACGCGTGTTTGAACTGAGCGGTAACGAGCAGGTAAATGCTGCCTGCGACGAAGATACGCCTGCCTTCTCATCAGAAGACTGGGCTAATTTTACCGAGCAGCAGCGTGCAGAGATGCTGTTGAAGTATAGGTTGACTTATGTTGCCGAAGCTGTCGTGAACTGGTGCCCTGCCTTAGGTACAGTGTTAGCTAACGATGAAGTAGTAGGCGGTGTATCAGAGCGTGGCGGTTATCCGGTGGAGCGCAAGAAAATGCGCCAGTGGATGATGCGCATCACAGCGTATGCTGAGCGCCTGCTACAAGGCCTGGAAGATATCGATTGGCCTGAGCCAATCAAAGAAATGCAGCGCAACTGGATCGGCAAATCAGTGGGTGCCGAACTTGATTTCCAGGTAGAGAATTTTGAAGATAAGATAAAGGTATTTACCACCCGAATCGACACCATCTACGGTGTTTCTTTTGTGGTGCTGGCGCCTGAGCATGACCTGGTAGCACAGATAACAACAGATGAGCAACGTGCCGCTGTAGAAGGATATGTAACCGTAGCCAAGAACCGTTCAGAGCGCGAGCGTATGACGGATGTAAAAACGGTGAGCGGTGTGTTTACTGGCGCTTACGCTACTAACCCTATTTCGGGAGAGCGTGTTCCTATCTGGATCGCTGACTATGTATTGGCTGGCTATGGCACAGGTGCTGTAATGGCCGTTCCAGGCCACGACTCCCGCGATTACGCTTTTGCAAAGCATTTCAACCTGCCAATTCCGGAAGTAGTGGAAGGCGGCAATTTAGAAGTGGAAGCCTATGGCGCGAAAGAAGGTAAAATCATCAACTCTGGCTTCCTGAGTGGGCTGAGTGTTAAAGAAGCGATAAAAGCAGGTATAGCTAAGGCAGAAGAACTTGGTGTAGGCAAAGGCAGAGTTCAGTTCCGCATGCGCGATGCCGTGTTCAGCCGCCAGCGTTACTGGGGTGAGCCGGTGCCGGTTTACTATAAAGATGGTATCCCACACCTGATCAAGCAAGAGGAGCTGCCCCTGGAGTTGCCAAAAATAGATGCCTACCTGCCAACAGAAACCGGCGAGCCTCCACTTGGCCGCGCCATTGACTGGAAGTACGACAACCAGCACGAGTTTGAGCTAAGCACCATGCCAGGCTGGGCAGGCAGCAGCTGGTACTGGTACCGCTACATGGACCCACAGAACGACAACGCCTTTGCAGCAGAAGACATTATCAAGTACTGGCGCAATGTGGACCTATACATTGGTGGTTCGGAGCATGCCACTGGTCACCTGCTGTACTCCCGCTTCTGGAACAAGTTTATGTTTGATATGGGGCTGGTAGTGGAGCAAGAGCCATTCAAAAAGCTCATCAACCAGGGAATGATTCAGGGCCGTTCTAATTTTGTGTACCGCGTAAACGGCACCAACAAGTATGTATCCTTTGGGCTGAAGGACCAGTATGAGACATCTCAGCTGCATGTGGACGTGAACATTGTAGAAAACGATGTGCTGGACCTGGAGGCTTTCAAAAACTGGAGAGCCGAAAATGCCGATGCTGAATTTATACTGGAAGATGGTAAGTACATCTGTGGCGTAGAGATTGAGAAGATGTCGAAACGCTACTACAATGTTGTTAATCCAGACGATGTAGTTGAACGTGTTGGAGCTGATACGCTGCGTATGTACGAGATGTTCCTGGGGCCGCTGGAGCAGTTCAAGCCGTGGAATACGAATGGTATTGATGGTGTAAGTAAGTTCCTGAAGAAGTACTGGCGCCTTTTCTATGATCAGGAAGGCAACCTGCAGATAACTGACGAGGCACCAACAGCCGCTGAGCTAAAGTCTCTGCACAAAACAATCAAAAAGGTTGAAGATGATGTTGAGCGCTTCTCGTTTAACACATCTGTTTCTACCTTCATGATCTGTGTGAATGAACTAAGCCAGTTGAAGTGCAGCAAGCGCTCTATATTGGAGCCTCTGACAATCATACTTTCGCCTTATGCGCCACACATTACAGAAGAGCTTTGGCAGCAGCTAGGCTACACTGAGAGTATAAGCTATGCCAGCTTCCCTGAGTTTAAGGAGGAATACCTGGTAGAAAATACCTTTGAGTATCCTGTATCTGTTAACGGTAAGATGCGCGCTAAACTTGAGTTTGCTTTAGACACGCCGCGCGAAGAGATGGAGCAAGCTGTGTTGGCAGAGGAACAGGTAACCAAATTCTTTGAAGGTAAAGCACCTAAGAAATTTATCATCGTTCCAGGCAAGATCATAAACATAGTAGTTTAACTAATCTTTATAACTTAAACAGGAAAGCCGCACAAGTATAAACTTGTGCGGCTTTCCTGTTTTCTATTAAAAAAGTGGCAGAAAAAGCTTTCACTCCTTCTGCCACTCCAGGTAAGGTTTGATTAGATAAGTTTAGATTTAAGCATTGACTTTTTCAGGAGTAATTTTTTCTTCATTCGCAGATTTTATGGATTCTCTTACTTTGTAAAGAAGCTCTATCAATTTAACAGCTTCCTCCTCTGATAAACCATTCATCAAACCATCCAATTGATGCACATCATCATCAATCGTATTAATGATTTGCTGTCCATCTGGTGATATTAAAATATTTACCAGCCGTTTGTCGGAAGGATTTTGCGTTACAGTAACCAACCCTTTGGCACTTAAAC
Organism: Pontibacter rugosus; assembly: GCF_042678745.1. Classification (NCBI taxonomy): domain Bacteria; kingdom Pseudomonadati; phylum Bacteroidota; class Cytophagia; order Cytophagales; family Hymenobacteraceae; genus Pontibacter; species Pontibacter rugosus. Next base: position 13,987 of record NZ_JBHTLD010000128.1, read on the forward strand.
GGCTTACCAACCTGGAAGCATCAGACATTTTGTCCAGCATTTTTTCACGAAGAAAAGATGTAGATACTGGCTTTGGAAATTGGTCACGAAGGATACGGAGCGCGTTGTACTGTTGAGTGGTTAGGTTGTGCTTCTTGAAAAAGTTTTCATACCCATTGTTCAAGTAGCCATACGTATACAAAATGCTAACGCTCGCTTTTTGCCACTCATTTCGGAAAGAACTGATTCCGATTTCGTTTTCTAGGATCATAATTTATTAAGGTGAGTTTCTCAATACTAATAAAAAATTACCTAAATTCAGAGTGTTTAATGTGGTTTTTATCCAGTTTAAATCTTAATAATGTGAAAAAATTGTCCTCATTTCACTTAATGGCCTTATAACACCAATGTAGGTACACCTTAATTGATAAAATTAATTTTCTGGAGCTGTATAAGAGCAATAAAAAAACCACTCGAGAGTGGTTCTTTTATTTATACTTTTAATCCTAAAATTTGCTTTTGAGCTTTCGTCAATCTTGATGAAACCAAAGTATAAGAATCGTCCAGCCACTGTTGCAGCAGCTCGTTGGACAGGCCAGCTTCAGGAAGAACTGTATTCCAATGCTTTTTGCTCATATGGTAACCAGGCTTAACCTGCGTATACCGCTCCCGTAGCTCAATGGCTTTCACGGGGTCACACTTAAGGTTTATGCCACGGCTATAATCAGAAATACTGCATAAGGCGAATATTTTACCACCGACTTTATAGACTAGCGTATCGTCTCCAAAAGGAGTTTCCTCTGTTACCATAGGCTTTGCCAGGCAGTAATCCCGGAACTCCTCAATGTGCATTCTAAACTAAATGTGGGTGATGACAAAGTAAATAATACCTGCTAAAAACATCAGCATTGATATTTTATTAATCACATGCATGGTGCGCAGGTTAAAGTTCGTTTTGCGGTTAGGGTCTTTTTTGCGAAAGAAATAAGTTGCTACCTCCGAAAAATCAAACATGCCCTTTTTCATAATTCTTAAGTATAAGATGTTATAAATAAAGCAATTCAAAGCGAAC
>NZ_JBHTLD010000129.1:0-15036 GCF_042678745.1 Pontibacter rugosus
TATGAGTAGCTGTATACTTAAATCTAAATCTAAAATTTTCTTCGCCTTCTTATTTGCGACGATGCTTTCTTTTGGTGCTTATGCCCAAGGGGAAAGTGAGCAAGCTGAAGTGGCGACAAAAGGAGTGGAGCCTGGCGCCACAGAAGGTGCAACAGTAGGCGGCGGAGCTGATCCGGCGGTGCTTGATGCAGGGGAAGCTCTTTTTAAAAACAACTGCGTTGTTTGTCACTCTGCTGGAGGTGATGTTATTGTAGGCCCAGGCTTGCAAGGCATAACAGAAAGACGCAGTCAGCCATGGTTGCTAAAGTGGATCAAAAATTCGCAGGCATTAATTGCTGCCGGTGACCCGGAGGCTGTTGCAATCTATAATGAGTATAGCAAGCAGGCGATGCCTTCTTTTGCTTTCTCTGATGATGAAATCAAGTCTATCCTGGCGTATCTGGAGTCTGGTCAGGGCGTAGTTAGTGCTCCAACGGAAGGCCCAGAAGGTGCTGTAGCAGGTGAGAATGTTGGAACTGATGCTATTGGTGCGGTAGGTGGATACCTGGATGTTATCCTGGTAGTGCTTATAATCGTGCTTATTGTATTGGTGGTTACCTTGTTGTTGATCACGTCGCTTTTAAAGAACTACCTGAACAAGAGCCGTACACTGAACGAGTATGATGATGAAGTTGTAAATCAGCGCTTCGATTTCTCTAAGATCTATAAATCAAAGGCTGTTCGTACCTTGGTGCTGCTGATTTTTGTGGTAGTGCTTGTTGATCTAGCCTGGGGTACAGCGATGGGTGTTGGTATTCAGCAAGGGTATGAGCCTAAGCAGCCAATAGCTTTCTCTCATAAACTGCATGCCGGAGAGCATCAGATAAACTGTAACTACTGCCACTCAACTGTTTACAAGAGCAAGAGTGCTAGTATTCCTTCGGCAAATATCTGTATGAACTGCCATAGCCAGATTAAAACAGAGTCTCCTGAGATTCAGAAAATCTATCGTGCTATAGAGCGTAACAGACCAATCGAGTGGGTGCGTATCCATAATCTTCCTGATCTTGCCTACTTTAACCACTCTCAGCATACGCAGGTTGGTGGTATTGAGTGCCAGACTTGTCACGGCCCAATCCAGGAGATGGACGTTGTGTATCAATATTCTCCTCTAACCATGGGATGGTGTATTGACTGTCACCGTGAGACTCCTTTGAACACAGAAGGTAATGAGTACTATGATAACCTGGTTGAATTGCACGAGCAGTCTTCTAAAGGTGCTTTCACAGTATCTTCAAATGGTGGTACGGAGTGTTCTAAGTGTCACTATTAATTCTTAAACATTAAGTATTCGAGTTTTCTAGATATAATATGCAAGACAGAATAAAATACTGGAAAGGAATTGAGGAGTTAGAAAAAACTCCTGAATTCGAGAAGAATGCTCATAACGAGTTTCCAGAATTCCTGCCGGTTAATGAAGCAAATGGAGGGGAGTCTACAGGTAAAACGCAACGCCGCGACTTTCTTAAGCTTCTTGGATTTAGTGTAGCAGCAGTATCGCTGGCTTCTTGTGAGGCACCGGTACGTAAAGCTATACCTTATCTGAACAAGCCAGTGGACGTTGAGCCAGGAGTAGCTAACTGGTATGCATCAACTTACTTCCAAAACGGAGACTACAATAGTATTCTCGTTAAGACCCGTGAAGGAAGACCTATCAAGATAGAGCCTAACCCTACTTCTACGCTTACGCCATACGGTACAAGCCCGAAAGCACAGGGTTCTTTACTTGGTCTTTATGATCATAACCGTCTTCATCATCCTTTGATCAAAGGAAAAGAAGCGAAATGGGAAGATGTAGACAAGCAAATAAGAGCAGCACTTGCTAATGTAAGCGGTAAAGTGGCTTTTGTTTCTTCTACCATCATCAGCCCGTCAACTAAAAAGCTGATAAATGAATTTGGCGCTCGTTTCGCTAATTTCGAACATGTTACATATGACGCTAATTCTGCTTCAGGTCTGCTGCAAGCTAACGGTGGCGTTATTCCTGGATATGACTTCAGCAAGGCTAATGTTATTGTAGGTATCAATGCTGATTTCCTTGGTACCTGGGTCGCACCTGTTCCTTTTGCTAAGCAATACATTCAGAACAGAAAAGTAGATGCTGACAACCCTAGCATGTCGCGTCACTACCAGTTTGAAACTGTTTATTCATTAACTGGAGCCAATGCAGACGTACGTGTTCCGATAAAACCTTCTGAAGAGGCGGCCTTAGTTACAGCACTTTATGGTGTAGTTACAGGACGTGGTGCAGCATCGGGTGCTCAGGCACAGGCTGTGGCAAGTGTTGCAAAAGAACTTCAGGCTAACAGGGGCAGAGCACTTGTTGTGGCGGGTTCTAATGATCCTGCCATCCAGTCAATGGTTACTGCAATCAACTCAGCATTAGGTGCTGAGGGTACTACCATTAATACTGCTGCTCCTTTTTATGTGAAGCAGGGTAATGATGCAAACATGATTCGTTTGGTGAACGAGATGAACGCTGGCACTGTAGGTGCTGTATTCTTCTACGATGCCAATCCTGTATACAATCACCCTCTTGCTGCTAAAGTGGTAAGCGGTCTTAAAAAGGTGGGCTTAAAAGTTTCTTTTGCTGATAGAGTAGAGGAAACAGCTAAGTTTGTTGATTTTGTGACTCCTGATCACCATTACCTGGAGTCTTGGAACGATTTCGAACCAAGAAGAGGCTATTTGAGCTTAGGTCAACCTGCTATCAGCCCAATCTTTACGACACGTCAGATGCAAGATAGCTTGCTGGCGTGGAGTGGTAATAGCACGAACTACTATGAGTATCTGAGAAACAACTGGAGATCTGTAGCTACTGCAGGCAACTTCAATGATTTCTGGGAGAAGGTAGTACATGACGGTGTACTGGAAAATGGTTCAAGCATGCTGAACATTACTGCATCAGCTCCAGCAGCCGTTTCTGCAACACCTAAGAAAGTTGCTTCAGGAGCAGTTGAAGCAGTTCTGTATGAGAAAGTAAGTATCGGTACAGGCGAGTTAACAAATAACCCATGGTTACAGGAGCTTCCTGATCCAATTTCAAAAGCTACCTGGGGTAACTACATTGCCATGCCACGTAAAATGGCAGAGGAATTAGATGTGGTACAGGGAGATGTGCTGAAAGTTACATTTGCTAACGGCGAAAGCATTGAGCTGCCTGCACTAATGCAGCCAGGACAAGCAAGTGGTACTGTTGGTATAGCTGTAGGCTACGGTCGAAATGTAGAGGCTATGCCTGTTGCAAATGGACTGGGTGCTAATGCCTATCCAATTTCCACTGTAGTTGATAATGTAGTTCTTTACACAGGTACGGTAAAGCTTGAGAAGACAAATGCAACGTCTCCAATTGCACAAACACAGACACACCATACTATTATGGACCGTCTGGTTGTGCAGTCTAATACGTTAGCTGAGTATAAAAAGAATCCGAAAGAAGTAACAGAATACATCCGTATTGCAACGCACGAGGGACCAGCTAAACCAGCGACTATTTCTCTTTGGGATGACTACGAGTACAAGAACCACCACTGGGGTATGGTTATCGACCTTAACTCTTGTATCGGTTGTGGTGCATGTACGATGAGCTGTAATGTTGAGAACAACATTCCGGTAGTAGGTAAAGCTGAAGTGCTAAACCGTCGCGAAATGCATTGGATGCGTATAGACCGATACTATAGTGCTGTAGAGCATGAAGAGAAGGACTATGCTACTATGGAAGATCCTGCTGAAAACCCATCGGTGATTTTCCAGCCAATGCTTTGCCAGCACTGTAACCATGCTCCTTGTGAGACTGTATGCCCTGTTGCTGCTACCATGCACAGTTCTGAAGGTATTAACCAAATGGTTTATAACCGTTGCGTTGGTACACGTTATTGCGCAAACAACTGCCCTTATAAAGTTCGTAGATTCAACTGGTTCGCTTATGCAAATAACGATAAGTTCAATATGAACGAGCCAATGAACAACGACTTGGGTAAAATGGTGCTGAACCCAGACGTGACTGTACGTGCGCGTGGTGTGATGGAAAAATGCTCTTTCTGTGTGCAGCGTGTGCAGCTAGGTAAACTAGAGGCTAAGCGTGAAAACAGAAGACCGAAAGATGGTGAAATCGTTACTGCCTGTGCTCAATCCTGCCCTACTGAAGCCATTATTTTTGGTGATATGAAGGATGCTGAAAGCCGTATTTCAAAAGTACTGGCTCGTCAGCAAGGGGAGCGTGCTTTCCACGTATTGGAAGAGCTTAACACGCAGCCGAACGTTACTTACCTGACAAAAATTAGAAACTTAGCTTAAATATAACTTCGAGAGCGTTATGCAGCATGTATCTCCGATAAGAGAGCCTCTTGTAACCGGGGGGAAAACATACCACGACATCACGGAAGATGTCTGCAGACAGGTAGAAGCCAAGCCCAACCCACGTTGGGCGGCGGCTCTAGCCGTTGCATTAGTAGGATTGGCTATATTCATTTACTCAGTTTACCGCACACTTTGGTATGGTATCGGTGAGTGGGGATTGAATAAGACAGTAGGTTGGGCATGGGACATCACCAACTTCGTTTGGTGGGTAGGTATCGGTCACGCTGGTACGCTTATCTCTGCCATCCTGTTGTTGTTCCGCCAGAAGTGGAGAACATCTATCAACCGTGCAGCTGAGGCAATGACTATTTTTGCGGTAATCTGTGCCGCCATGTTCCCGGTACTTCACATGGGCCGCCCGTGGTTGGCCTATTGGGTACTTCCGTTGCCGAACACATTTGGATCGCTATGGGTTAACTTTAACTCACCGCTTCTATGGGACGTTTTCGCGATTTCAACTTACTTCTCTGTATCACTAGTATTCTGGTACATTGGTCTTATTCCTGACTTTGCAACCATCCGTGACCGTGCAACCGGTCCGATAGCAAGAAGAGCTTATGCCGTTCTTTCTATGAACTGGACAGGTTCCGCCAAAGCATGGTCTCGTTATGAAACTGTGTCATTAATTCTGGCAGGTCTTGCTACTCCTCTTGTACTTTCTGTACACACCATTGTATCAATGGACTTTGCAACTTCAGTTATACCTGGCTGGCATACAACAATCTTCCCTCCATACTTTGTAGCGGGTGCGATTTTCTCAGGTTTTGCCATGGTACTTACCTTGATGATTATCACGCGTAAAGTGTTCCATTTAGAGCATTACATCACGCTGGAGCACGTAGAATCAATGAACAAGGTAATTATCCTGACTGGTTCTATAGTAGGTGTTGCTTATACTACAGAGTTCTTTATTGCCTGGTATTCTCAGGTAGAGTATGAGCAGTATGCTTTCATCAACCGTGCTACTGGTCCTTACTGGTGGGCCTATTGGTCAATGATGACGTGTAATGTGATTACACCACAGCTGTTCTGGTTCCGTTCAATCCGTAGAAGCCTTACTGCGACTTTCATCATATCAATCTTTGTGAACATTGGTATGTGGTTCGAACGATTTGTAATTATCGTTACGTCCCTTCACAGAGATTACCTGCCATCATCATGGGCAATGTTCTCTCCAACAATGATTGATATTGGGGTTTATGTTGGTACCATTGGCTTGTTCTTTACATTATTCTTACTGTTCTGTAAGTTCTTCCCTGTTATCAACATGGCAGAAGTGAAGGCCATCCTTAAATCTTCATCTGGTGTGAAGCATACACATGCAAACACCATGCATAGTACTGATAAAGGTTTGAACACTAATACGCATCACAATGAATAAGAAATTTGTTCTAGGAATTTATGATGATGAAGATGTGCTGCTAACAGCCATCGAAAACATTCGCGCAGCTGGCACTAAGATATACGAAGTTTTTTCGCCATATCCTGTACACGGAATAGATGATGTATTAGGTATCAAGCGCTCAAGATTACCAATCGTGGCTTTCTTTGGAGGGTTAACAGGTATGTCATTTGCACTTTGGATGCAGATCTGGATGCTGGGATTTGACTGGCCAATGATTATTGGTGGTAAACCTCATATCGCGCTGCCTTCCTTTATTCCTGTAACATTCGAGTTGACAGTTCTTGTCGCTGCATTTAGCATGGTGATTACATTCTTCATCGTAACGAATATCAGGCCTACGATGCGTGTAAACGTATTTGATAAGCGTTCTACAGATGATAAATTTGTAATGGCTATTGAAGTGAAAGAAGGAGTAACAGATATGTCAGCTCTTAACAACCTGCTGCGCTCCACGGGTGCAATTGAGGTTAATGAGAAGGAGGTAGTAAAATAATGAAAAAAATCACGACACTAGGTTTTAAAGCATCTGCTATACTCTTCTCTTCTGCAGTGCTTTTTGCCTGTAGCAACAACGAAGACCCAGGGCTGGAGTATGCACCTGATATGTACCACTCCATTCCGTTAGATCCATACTCTCAAATTAAAGAGAACAAGTTCAACCCTGCGGGTATGAACATGAGAGAGCCAGCAAAGGGTACTGTAGCAAGAGGAAAACAAGGCTATAACCTCTACCTATCAGTTGATACTGCTGAGGTAGCAGGAGTAGAACTTAAGAATCCGCTTGCTAAAAATGAATTAAACCTGGCAGAAGGTAAAGTATTGTACAGCCGATTCTGTGCACCTTGCCACGGAGAGCAGGGCGATGGACAAGGTTTAGTTGGACAGAAGTTCAAAGGTGTACCATCTTATTCTGCTGGACGCGTTGCTGAACTTCCTGCCGGGCATATTTTCCATGTAATTACGTATGGTAGAGGTCGTATGATGCCTCATGGCTCACAAGTGAATCCTACCGAACGTTGGAAGATTGTAATGTATGTACAACAACTACAAACAGGTGAAGTGGCAACTGCTGTTGAAACTGACGAGAAGGTTGAGAATGAAGCTGGAGGGGAGGCCATAACGGACAATCCCGTAACAGGAACATCAGTAGAAACTCCTAAAAACTAAGTCTAAGGCATAATTTAACAGGATAATGACAGAAGAAAGACTCATCATTTCCAGAAAAACGAATAACAAGTTTTTCTTAATGATAGCTGTAGGTGTAGTTTTGCTTATAGCAGGAATCATTATAATGGCCGTAGGCGGAGGAGCAGAACATCATGCTGAAGGGCATGGAGAAGCTGCTGCAGCAGGTCATGAAGCAGTAACATGGTCAAAGCGTTTATTTCTAAACCTTTGGCTTAACAATGTATACTTTACTGGTATAGCGCTTATAGGCGTATTTTTTGTGGCTGTGCAATATGTAGCATATGCAGGCTGGTCAGTATTGATAAAGCGAATTCCGGAAGCATTAGGGTATTATTTGCCGATTGGCGGTATTCTAATGGTGGTGATATTCCTTTTCGGCTCGCATGATATTTTCCATTGGACTCACGAGTACCTATATGATATCAATGACCCACGTTATGATCCAATCATAGCTGGCAAGTCAGGATATCTTAATACTGTATTCTTTTTAATCCGTATGGTGCTTTACTTTGCACTGTGGATTTTCTTCTTTAACTGGTTAAGAAAGAATTCAATTGATGAAGATTTAAATGGTGGTACAAGCTACTTCCATAAGAGCATCAGAATCTCTGCCATGTTCCTGGTAGTATTCGGTATTACTTCATCTACTTCAGCTTGGGATTGGGTACTGTCAATAGACACGCACTGGTTCTCTACTATGTTTGGTTGGTATGTGTTTGCAAGTTGGTTTATCGCTGGTCTTGCGGCAACTACGTTAACTGTTATTATTCTAAAGCAGAACGGCTACCTCCGTCTGGTTAATGCTAACCATATTCATGACTTAGGTAAGTTTGTATTTGCATTCTCAATCTTCTGGACCTATATCTGGTTCTCTCAGTTCTTATTATACTGGTATGCTAATATACCAGAAGAAGTGATCTACTATATTGATAGACTAGGAGGTAATAACGGACACTACACCTGGATATTTTTTACTAACCTGATAATAAACTTTGCCTTTCCTTTCCTTGTTCTAATGACAAGAGATGCAAAGCGTCAAATGATCATGCTTAAAATTGTAACAATTGCGATTTTGATTGGTCACTGGTTAGACTTCTATCTTATGATGATGCCTGGTACGCTTCGTACTGGCGCAGGATTCGGATTTATCGAAATTGGTACAGCTCTGGCTTTCTTAGGTGTGTTTTTATTCACATTTGCGAAAGGCTTGTCAAAAGCATCTTTGGTTTCAGTAAACCATCCGTTTTTGGAAGAGAGTGTTCACCATCATGTTTAGAGAGTATACTAAAAGCGTTATATAATGATTTCGATCGCCATAGGTTTATCCGTAGTTTTATTATTAGTTGTCCTATTCCTTCTTTTTAGGATTGGTACACTAGCATCGATCTTTAGAGGTTCTTCAGAGCGTGCTGTGGGTACAACTAAAACAAGTAATCGAGTAAATGGTACGCTGCTATTGCTTTTCCTAGTGTTAGGCAGTGTTGCTTTTGCATGGTCATTCATGTCTGCATGGGATGAGATGAATCTGCCTTTAGCATCAGTACATGGTGAATGGACAGATGATCTGTTCTGGACTACCATGATAGTTATAGGTATTGTATTTGTTCTTACTCAGATACTTCTCTTTGTATATTCTTATAAATATCAGCATAAGGACGACAAGAGAGCTTATTACTACCCGCACAACAACAAAATTGAAATTATATGGACTATGATTCCAGCTGTTGTGATGGCCTTGCTTGTGTTCGGTGGATGGAAGACATGGACTAACATTACAAGTGCTTCTCCAGAAGATGCAGTAGTGATTGAAGTGATGGGTAAGCAGTTTAACTGGATGGTTCGTTATCCAGGTGCTGATAACCAACTAGGTGTTGCCAAGACGTCTCTTATCTCAGCTACGAATGAATTTGGAGTTGACTTCGCTGATGTCAATGCAAAAGATGACTTTATGCCACGTGAGATACACGTACCTAAAGGTAAACCAGTACTGTTAAAGATCAGATCACGAGATGTAATCCATAGCGTTTACATGCCACACTTCCGCCTGAAAATGGATGCAGTGCCTGGTATGCCAACTAAATTTTGGTTTGTACCTACCAAAACTACTTATGAAATGCAAAACGAGACTGGTAATCCAGATTTTAAGTATGAGCTAGCTTGTGCTGAAGTTTGCGGAAGAGGTCACTTTGCAATGCGTTTCATTATTGTGGTTGATGAGCCTGAGGAATATGAGTCATGGTTGGCTGAGCAAGTTCCTTTTGTTGAACAGAATCCTGATGTATTAGCTAGTTTCTCAAAAAATGCTCCTGCAAAATTAGTAGCGGATGCAAAAGGTGAGGAGAAGGCTGAAGTAAATACTGAGTTGTAGCATTTAAATACTATTAACTATGTCTAGTACAGATATTTCTATCAACCATGATGTACATCATGCTCATGACGAGCACGATCATCATCACGAGCAAAACTTTATAGAGAAATACATCTTTAGCCAAGACCATAAGACAATTGCTAAGCAATTTCTTTTTATGGGTATTTTATGGGCTTTCATAGGTGGTTTTCTTTCTATCCTGTTCCGTTTGCAGCTGGGTTGGCCAGAGGCAACATTCACTTTCCTGGAGCCAATCCTTGGAGGCTGGATTGAAAACGGTAAGTTAAATCCAGAGTTCTACCTTGCTTTGGTTACCATGCACGGTACCATCATGGTATTCTTTGTGCTTACTGCTGGCCTTTCTGGTACGTTCAGTAACTTCTTGATTCCGCTTCAACTTGGTGCACGTGATATGGCATCTGGTTTTATGAATATGCTTTCATTCTGGATCTTCTTCCTGTCAAGTATTATTCTTTTCTCTTCATTATTTGTTGAAACAGGTCCTGCAGCAGGTGGATGGACAGTTTATCCTCCTCTTAGTGCTTTGCCTGAGGCTATTCAAGGCTCTGGTGATGGTATGACACTTTGGTTGATTGCAATGGCTCTGTTTATTGTATCTCAGTTGTTAGGTGGCGTAAACTACATCACAACTGTTATCAACTTAAGAACAAAAGGAATGTCTATGACGAAAATGCCACTAACAATATGGGCATTTTTCCTGACTGCTATTCTTGGTCTTCTTGCTTTCCCTGTGCTATTCTCAGCAGCATTATTGTTGATATTTGACCGTAGCTTTGGTACAAGTTTCTTCCTGTCTGATATATATATTGCAGGGCAAGCTTTAACAAACACAGGTGGTAGCCCAATCCTGTTCCAGCACTTGTTCTGGTTCCTTGGTCACCCAGAGGTTTATATCGTAATTATGCCAGCGTTTGGTATCGTTTCAGAAGTAATCACAACTAACTCTCGTAAGCCAATCTTTGGTTACAGAGCGATGATTGGATCACTGATAGGAATTTCAGTTCTTTCTTTCGTAGTATGGGCTCACCACATGTTCGTGTCGGGGATGAATCCATTCTTGGGATCTGTATTTATGTTCCTGACATTGATTATTGCAGTTCCTTCTGCGGTAAAAGTGTTTAACTGGTTAGCAACTTTGTGGAGAGGTAATATCCGCTTTACGGCTGCTATGATGTTTGCAATTGGTTTCGTTTCTCTCTTCATCTCTGGTGGTTTAACAGGTATTATCCTGGGTAACTCAGCCCTGGATATTCAGCTGCACGATACATATTTCGTTGTTGCTCACTTTCACCTTGTAATGGGTGCTGCTGCTTTCTTTGGTATGTTTGCTGGTGTTTACCACTGGTTCCCGAAGATGTTTGGCCGCATGATGGATGAGAAGTTAGGATTTGTTCACTTCTGGTTAACTTTCATTTCTGTTTACCTGGTGTTCATGCCAATGCACTATTTAGGTATAGCCGGATTCCCTAGAAGATATTATAACTGGACTGGTTTTGAAACGTTCAACATCTTCACTGATATGAACACGTTCATCAGTATTGCAGCTATCTTAGGTTTTACTGCACAGTTTGTGTTCCTGTTTAACTTCCTGTATAGCATCGCACGTGGTCGCAGAGCTACAGCTAACCCTTGGCATTCTAACACACTAGAGTGGACTACTCCACCTCTTCCAGGACATGGTAACTGGCCAGGTGAATTGCCAGTTGTGCACAGATGGCCATACGACTATAGCAAGCCTGGTTCAGTAGAAGACTATATACCACAAACAGTTCCTTTCTCGCAAACGCAGTCGTCAAACCTGCCGCAGGAAAGAGACTTTGAATAAAGCTATTCATGGCTTACAAATCTTTTAAAAACAAAAGATTTATTAATGTTGGAGTACTTACAGTATTAGCTGTGTACTTCCTGATATTAGTCGGAGGAATTGTCCGTAGTACAGGTTCAGGTATGGGTTGTCCAGACTGGCCAAAGTGTTTCGGAAGTTGGGTTCCTCCGACTAATGTTAGCCAACTACCAGATGACTACCTAGAAGTATACAAGCAAAAGCGTATTGAAAAAAATGAGAAGTTAGCTGTCTTTATGGACAAGCTTGGCTTCGAAGAGGTTTCTGCTGCAATATTCTCTCACCCGAGTCAGTACATCGAAACAGAGTTTAACGTAACCAAAACCTGGATTGAATATGTAAATCGTTTAGTTGGTGTACTAATAGGTATTTTTATTTTCCTGACGGTAGTATATGCTTACCCATACTTAAAATCGGATAAAACGATTTTCTTTTTAGCATTAGCAAGCTTTATCCTTGTTGGCTTCCAAGGGTGGTTGGGGTCTATTGTTGTCTCAACCAATCTTTTGCCAGTTACTATAACAGTACATATGGCTCTGGCTTTAGTAATAGTAGCTATGTTACAATATGCAGTTACGCGGGCTAGGAAAGAAGAATTTAAAGCAGATTTTAAATATTCAGCCAAAGTAAGTTTGTTGTTATGGGGCTTAGCTTCAATAACATTTGTGCAAATCTTGCTAGGAACACAGGTAAGGGAAGAGGTTGATCTTGTATCGTTTATGATGAACAATACAAATAGAGACCTTTGGGTTGATAAGCTAGGAACCAGCTTCTATTTGCATCGCTCTTTTTCTATTCTTGTATTGGCATTGCATCTATATATTGCCTTTGTGCTTTACAAGTTGAAGAACAGGCAAGTTACTAAGCTAATGAACGTGATGTTGGTACTGGTAGGAGTTGAGACAGTTATAGGGATAATAATGGCCTATTTTGCCATACCACCTGTTTTACAGCCACTACATTTAACTTTTGCAGCATTGCTGTTTGGAGTTCAGTTCCAGCTTTTAATTGTTTACCATTATGCCTCTGATAAGGCATTAAAACCGCAGGAAGTTGTTTATAACTAATGTATTCTCAAGAAACAGACACACTACTGCAGCCATACGCTATGTCTAATAAAGCATCAGCATATTTTCAGCTACTGAAGTTCAGGCTAAGCTTAACTGTTGCTTTCTCTAGCGCTATAGGTTTTATACTTGGTTATCCCAATAGTACCTGGATTGATATCTTAATGGTAATGTTGGGAGGGATGTTAGTAACAGGAGCTGCTAATATCATCAATCAGATTCTGGAAAAGGATCTTGATAAGCTGATGAAGCGTACTTCTAAAAGGCCGTTGCCAACTGGGCAGCTTAGTATTAAAGAAGCCGTCGTATTCTGTATTATGCTTGCTCTAGCGGGGACTGCTTTACTAGGTATATATTTTAATCCGCTTGCCGCCGCTCTTTCTTTGCTTTCTTTAGTGTTGTATGGCTTTGTTTATACGCCACTAAAGCAGATAAGTCCTATATGCGTTTTTGTAGGAGCTATACCTGGTGGTATGCCTCCGCTCATAGGATGGGTAGCAGCGACTGGATCTTTAGATATTCAAGCCATTGTTTTGTTTGGTATACAATTTTTTTGGCAATTTCCACATTTCTGGGCCATTGCTTGGGTGCTTGATGATGATTATAAAAAGGCAGGGTTCAAAATGCTTCCTATGGCAGGAGGTAAGAATCTTAAAACCGCCATACAGATCATGATCTATACCTTGGTTTTGATCCCTTTAAGTTTGCTGCCGCTTCAGTTTGGAATGACTGGTTCAACATCAGCAATGGTTGCTGTGGTATGTGGTGTGTTATTTTTAGCTCAAACATTTTACTTGATGCACACCTGTTCTAAAAAGGCAGCCATGAGCATAATGTTTGGCTCTTTTTTATATCTGCCAATTGTGCAGATAGCCTTTGTGTTAGATAAAATTTAGTACATGAGTATGGCTAATTTTCAAATAAATGAGCAAAACCAACGTGGTGGGGTTCACCCGTTAAAGTTTTCGCTCTGGTTGATAATTATAAGTATAATTATGATGTTTGCTGCTTTTACAAGCGCTTACATTGTTAGAAGGGAAGAAGGGAATTGGCTCGAGTTTGACTTACCTAACATTCTTCTAATTAACACGATTATTATTGTTCTTAGCTCGGTTACGATGCAACTCGCTCATAATGCGGCAAGAAAAGATAATCTGCAAATGTTAAAGTTAATGTTGCTGCTTACAGCGGGTTTAGGCGCAGCATTTCTTGTCGGGCAGCTTAATGGCTGGTCAACTCTTGTAAATAATAATGTCTTTTTTGGAGGCACAGGTAGTAACCCTTCAGGCTCATTTCTGTATGTTCTTACAGGAGTACATGGTTTTCACTTGATTACAGGGTTAATCTTTGTACTGATTGTTTTTTTCAGTAGCCTGAGATACAAAGTTCATTCGAAGAACATGCTGCGTATACATTTGTGTACTGTTTACTGGCACTTTTTAGGCGGACTTTGGCTATATTTGTACATATTCTTAAGAATAAATCACTAAACACGTTTTTCATTAAATAAACTATGTCTACTTCAACTACGCTGGAAGGACCTAACTCAGGTACATGGGATGGTGGCAATGAGCCATTGAAAGCGAGCTATGGTAAACTCATGATGTGGTTTTTCCTGCTATCAGATGCGTTTACTTTTGGGGCTCTTCTAATTGTTTATGGTTTGTCTCGCCACAAGCACATGCCATATACCGGAGATCCGGAAGCATTTGTCTTTTCTACAGAATGGTGGCCTATCCCTGAAAAGGTTTATAATGCTTTCCCTGGGTTTCATGGTGTAGATCTTCCTTTGGCTTTCGTTGCCTTAATGACCATGATACTTATCTTAAGTTCTGTGACCATGGTGTTAGCAGTAGAAGCTGGTCATCGTATGGATAAGAATGATGTGCAAAAGTGGTTGCTTTGGACCATCTTATTTGGTGCCATATTCTTAGGTTGCCAGGCGTGGGAGTGGGCTCACTTTATCACTGGAACAGATGAAGGAATGATGCTTTCAGATGGCACTCAAATTTTTGGAGCTAACCTGACTGTTAACCAGTATGGTCCCCCGTTGTTTGCAGATTTATTCTTCTTCATCACTGGTTTCCACGGAACACACGTTTTCTCGGGTGTTGTTTTGCTGATCATGATTTTCTTTAACACCGTGTTCGGGACTTATGAGAAGCGTGGACATTATGAAATGGTTGAGAAGGTTGGTCTTTACTGGCACTTTGTAGACCTTGTTTGGGTGTTCGTATTTACGTTCTTCTACCTGATCTAATTTTTACAGATAACACTTAAGCGTACTACCTAAGTATAAAAGTGTAGGGCATACGCTAATTTAAGATATTCAACATCATGGCACATCATCATACTGAAAGTGATTTTAACCAGACGCATGAGATTCCAAAGGCTCAGACAAAAGCTATTTGGAAAACGTTTGGCATCCTGGTAGCTTTAACAGCATTAGAATTTGTGTTCGCGTTCTTTATGGATGCTGGCACTGCACGTAATGCAATCTTTATAATCCTTACTCTTTTTAAGGCCTTTTATATCGTAGCTGAGTTTATGCACTTAAAGCACGAAACAAAAGCTTTGATCTGGTCTGTTATTATTCCTCTTTCATTGGTTGTTTGGCTTATGGTAGCACTTCTTTCTGAAGGCAGCTACTATTTCGAATCCGTAACAAACTACTTCAACTAAGTATATTTTACTTGATGAAACCTGTAAAGGCACTAATATTAGGTATCCTATTATTAGTGCCTAT
>NZ_JBHTLD010000130.1:0-14976 GCF_042678745.1 Pontibacter rugosus
AGATATTTTATATCAACTAGTTAACAGCTATTAGGTAGTAGTTCTTCTTGCCTTTTTGCACAACTAAATACTTGTTTTGTAAAAGCTCGAATTTAACGGCTCCATCAGCATCTGCTATCTTTTCACGATTTATACTTACGCCACCATTTTTGATCATGCGCTTGGCTTCTCCTTTCGATTCAAAGATTTGCCCGCCTGTAAGCTCTGATAAAAGATCTGTCACCGTTGCTGCTTCGGCATAAGCTTTCTGGCTAACTTCTATTTGCGGCACTCCTTCAAACACAGATAGCAAAACATCCTCTTTTAAGCCTTTCAGCGTCTCCAGGTCACCTTTGCCAAATAAAATTTCTGATGCTGCTACGGCTGCATTGTAGTCTTCTTCAGAGTGTACACGAATTGTAACATCTTTAGCCAAGGATTTCTGTAATAACCGCTGGTGCGGTGCCAGTTTGTGCTCTTCGGCTATTTTCTCAATTTCTTCCTGTGGCAGCAGCGTATATACTTTTATTAACTTTTCTGCTTCCTCGTCAGAAAGGTTCAGCCAGAATTGGTAGAATTTGTAAGGAGACGTCAGGTTAGGATCCAGCCATACATTGCCACCTTCAGACTTGCCGAATTTTGTGCCATCAGCCTTTGTCACCAGTTTGCCTACCAATGCAAAAGCTTTGCCTGCATCCATGCGGCGTATAAGCTCCGTACCAGTTGTGATGTTTCCCCACTGGTCAGAAGCACCCATCTGTAGCTTTACACCTTTGTTCTTGTAAAGGTGAAAGAAGTCGTAGCCCTGTATCAGTTGGTAAGCAAACTCAGTATAAGATAATCCTTCAGCACGGTCGCCCTCTTCGTCTGCATTGAGCCGTTTCTTCACAGAGTCTTTGCTCATCATGTAGTTCACCGTAAGGTGCTTGCCTACTTCTCTTAAAAAGCCAAGGAAACTGAATTCTTTAAACCAGTCGTAGTTGTTAACCATCTCAGCAGAATTGGCGCCACAGTTGAAATCAAGAAATTTCTCCAACTGCTGCTTTATACCCTCCTGGTTTTCAAGTAGTATATCTTCTGACAATAGGTTACGTTCTGCTGACTTACCGGATGGGTCTCCGATCATACCTGTGGCGCCGCCTATAAGCGCTACCGGTTTATGGCCGCTGCGCTGCAAATGAACCAACAGCATAATGGTGGCTAGATTTCCAATGTGCAGTGATTTAGCAGTAGGGTCAAAGCCAATATATCCTGTTGTCATTTCAGAGGCTAACTGCTCTTCTGTGCCTGGCATGAATTCATGGAGCATGCCTCTCCAACGTAGTTCTTCTATAAGGTTCATCTGTACCTGTATCGTCTGTTCAAGGCAAATATAAAAAAGAGTTGGCAGAAAGGGGTAGCAAAGGCACAGCTTTAAGCGGCACGGTAGTGTCAAGCCTTAGGATCCTTGTGTAGGTAAGGGTGAAAACAGATGGACTAAGCTTGATTTAGGTTATAAAACCTAGGGGTTAATAGGCCGCAAGCTCTGATGCTATTCGCCTATTCCATTCCTCCTGAGCCACCTGATTCAAGCCATGGCGCGTTTCGGCATCATACTGCTCTTGTAGCTGGTTCATCTCTCTAAACGATTCGATGTAATGATATTGGATAATGCTATTGTAATCAGCAACGGAGAGAATTTCAGGGGTTATTTTCTTCTTGAATCGTTCTGCTATCAGCTTTACAATATCAAAATGTTTCTGCTCGTGGTTTAAAGCATAGGCATCTAAATGCCCAGCTTTAACCCAGGAAGAAGATGGCAACATATAAGTTTTTACGAGCAGGTTTATATGTACTACACCATTTATAACCTCGCTTTGTCCTTCATATGAAAAACTAGGAAAAATAGATGCCGCGAAACTGCTCGGCTTGGAAGGGCGTCCTGTAAAGTCAGCCCATTTCAAAGGACGCTCCGCTGCATAAAATACCGTATCATGTGCGATGGCGGCAACGTAATCAACAAAGTTTACTTTAGTGGCACTGGCAAGTTTTTCATTTGTGGCGGCTTCCTTGTTCATCCACGTGTTCAGATATTTTAAAGCCTCCACTAGAGACTGCCTAAGAGCTGGTTCTGCTACATCTCCTTGCTTTGCTGACCTTATATATCTGACTCCACCTTTATAAGCAGTTAGTTTAACCTGTTCTCCTTCACGTTCCAGTTCAAATTCCATAGCCACAACAGCCTTGCCTTCTACACGGCCTTGCTCTGCCGGCATCTCTCTGATGCTCATTTCTTTTAAACGAATTGTGATAGGTCGTAATTTTGTATCCTGATGAAGGCCTTTGCTAATGAACTGCTTTAAGGAATTTAAACCACCACCTTGCAAATCTACAGGTTGAGCAGTAGTGGATGGAGCACTTCCTGCAGCAGGATGTGGAATAAGGTGTGCAACAGTTTTACGGTCTGCACGCTCATCCACCACATCAGCTATAAAAAACTCTTTAGGAGTGAAGGGGAGAGATTCTGATTTAAGCACCAGTGGCGTATTATCTGGTACAGCAAAAGTAGCCGATAAAAGTATTGTCGCAGCAAGTATAAGAGCGACCCATAAGGCAAGCTTACTTACGAATCGAACAACAGCATAACTGCCGACAATAGGTACATAGCGAATTGATTTATACTTAATCATCTAGCTTATAAGTTATTTTTGAAGGGGTGTTGGCTTTCTGTATCTTATATATGGCCGATACCTCAAACTAAAGAACATCGCATTTTTTATTTCAGTTCGTATCCGTCTGGAGGGGGATTTATACTTGCTTTAAAACACATTTTATACTTTAACTTTATAGCTGATCCGCTATTTTTGCAGGATTAGACGCATCCACAAATAATCGTCTTCACTATCATACTTACTTATTATGTCGCATACACCCGAAGGCATTATAGAGCAACTGAAGCAAAGGCAATTTGCTCCTGTGTATTTTCTCCAAGGGGAAGAACCATACTACATCGATTTTATATCTGACTATATAGAGGCTAATGCTTTGCAGGAGCATGAGAAGGGGTTTAACCAGGTGGTACTATATGGCAAGGATGTGGATATAGCTACGGTGATGCTGCAGGCGAAGCGTTTCCCGATGATGTCTGAAAGATCAGTGGTGATTGTGAAGGAGGCCCAAAGTATACAGGATATCGAAAAGGAAGATGGCATACGACAGTTGGAGGCTTATCTGCAAAACCCGCTTCCTTCCACCATACTTGTCTTTTGCTATAAGTATAAAACCCTGGATGGGCGCAAAGCATTGGCAAAGACAGTGGGTAAACACGCTGTGCTTCTAACAACTAAAAAGCTTTATGATAACCAGGTGCCCGCCTGGGTGACTAGTTACCTTAAGAGTAAAGGCATGAAAGCCACGCAGCAGGCGGTGGTATTGCTGAGCGAGTACATTGGTTCCGATTTAGCAAGGCTTGCAAATGAAATAGACAAACTGCTGATTAACCTGAAGCCTGGTGCCACTGTGGATGAGGGGCTGGTGCAGGAGAATGTCGGCATTAGCAAAGAGTATAATATTTTTGAACTGCAGTCGGCTTTAATTGCGCGCGATGCGCTGAAAGCCAATCGCATCATAAATTATTTTGAAGCCAACCCCAAAAATAACCCTTTAATACCAAACCTGACGCTGCTCTTCTCGTTTTTCACCAAGCTTCTGACCTTGCACATGCAGCAGGATAAGTCGGAGCAAGGGATTCGAAAAAGTTTGGGGAACCGTGGTTTTTTGGCAAAAGAGTACATGCAGGCAATGCGTACGTTCCCGCTACAGCGTTGCATTGATATCATACATTTTATACGTGTAGCTGATTTGCAGGTGAAAGGTATAACAGGAGGTGATATGAGCGATGCAGACATTCTGAGAGAGCTGGTATTTAAGCTGCTTCACCCGGTGCCGCGTGCTTTAGCTTCTTAATTACTGAATGTAGCGCTGAACCAAGAGGGGCGCCTGGTAAGGTGAAAATATTTTCTGGCAAAGCAGATCAATTTATCCACAGCAGGCAATAATTAGAAGCTTTTTCCATTATATAGTAGCAAAGCCATATAGTGGCGGCTGCTGTATAAAATGCATGAAAGAAAGTGTCAGCTCTTTAAAAATTACTAACTTTGAGTGAGGTAGTATGAGTAGCTAAGTATAGCTTGTATTTTATACTTTCTCCTTTAATCAGAACAAAACGACGAGCCCATTCGGGTAGAGACAATAAACATGAAGATAGCTTACAAAGTAGCACTTGCTTCGGTATTAGCTGGCGGTTCACACGTGGTGGTGGCGCAGCATACGCAAGCTTTCACCGCTGAGGAGAGATACTTCCATGAAGGTTTGGAGCTTTTTGACCGGGCCAAGTATGGCGCCGCACAAGAGGCTTTTGAACGGTACATCGAGCTGATAGGAGACGACTCCAGAACGGCTGATGCACAATATTACTATGCCTTGAGTGGCCTGTACCTCCTTCACCCGGATGCAGAGCAGCTTGTGCTGAACTTTGCCCGCAAGTACCCGACACACCCTAAAACGGCGTTGGCCAATTATGAGCTCGGGCTTTATTACTTTGAGCAAAAGGATTACAAGAAAGCTGTAGAACTTCTGAAGGACGCGCCTACACACTTGCTTAGCACCAAGCAAACCAATGAGCTAGAGTTTAAACTCGGTTATTCATACTTTGCCAATAAAGATTTTGATAACGCTAAAATTTGGTTTGATAAAAACAAGACGACTGGTTTTAGGGAGGATGAGCATCGTTTTGCCTATGCATCGAATTACTACGCAGGCTATATTTCCTATCGCAAAGGTGATTATGCGGCAGCCAAAGCAGATCTGAAAATAGCAGAGAAGAATGCCGCTTATGAGCAGATCGTGCCTTATATGATCACGGAAATCCTGTACAAGGAGAACGATATTTACGAGGTAATCCGCTATGGTGAAGCATCTTTGGCAAGGCAACCGCAGGTGCAGCAGGCAGACGAAATTGCCTTACTTGTAGGGGATGCACATTATCAGAAAGCAGACTATAAAACAGCTGAGAAATATTTTACGCAATACGCCAAAGGCAAGCGTACACTAGAGCCTGTGGTGCAGTATAAGATTGCTTTCACTGACTACAAGAACAACAACTATAAAAATGCCATTGCCAACTTTAAAGAGGTGGCATTGAAAAAAGATGCATTAGGCCAGAGTGCAGCCTATTACCTTGGTCTAAGTTACCTTAAAGAAGATAACAAGCAATTTGCTCTTACAGCTTTTGATCAGGCCCGTAAAAACAACCAGGATAAGGATGTAACAGAAGCTGCTATGCTCAAGTACGCGCAAGTGAACTTTGAGCTGGGTAACTTCAGAGAAGTGATCAACACCCTGGCAGAGTTTAATAAAAACTTCCCTGATTCAGGAGAAGCGGAGGAGGCTGATCGTTTACTAAGCGAATCATACTTTGGCTCTAATGATTATGCAGCTGCCATTCGTCATATAGAAAGCCTGGAGAAGAAGAGCTGGCGTATTTTACAAACCTATCAGCGTGTAACTTACTACCACGGAGTTAACCTTTTTAATGATAGTAAATTTCCGCAGGCAGTGGCTATGCTCGATAAGTCCCTGCAGTACCCATACGACAAAGAAGTTACCGCATCTAGCCACTTTGTAAAGGGTGAGGCTTATTCTATCGGGCAGCGCTATGGTGATGCAATCAATAGCTATGGTGCTGTATTCCGTGCTGCTCCAAATACTAAAGCTGATTATTATGTAAAGTCCCGCTATGGTATAGGTTACGCGTACTTCAATACCAAAGAGTATGACAAGGCACTGACTCATTTCAAAGCCTATCTTGATAATATTCAGCCTAGCAACCCGAACTACAACGATGCCACGGTCCGTCTAGCTGATACGTATTATGTAAACAAAAATTACATCGAGTCATTGAATCTGTATGAGCGGGTTATTTCAAGCAGCTCGCCCGACCGTGATTATGCCTTATTTCAGAAGGGAGTTGTTCAAGGCATACTGAACCGTAACGACAAAGCAAAAAGCAGTTTAGAAGAACTAATTAACAAGTTCCCGAATTCTCGTTACCGCGACGATGCAATGTATCAGTATGCTCTAATAGATTTTGAATCAGGAAAATACCAACCGGCGGTGCAGGGCTTTACCAGATTGATAAACGGCATACCAGATAGCAAGCTTGTGCCAAATGCGTTACAAAAAAGAGGTATAGCTTATACTAACCTGCAGCAGAACAGCCTGGCCATAGCCGATCAGCAGCGTGTGCTAAATGAATTCCCTGACTCTAAAGTGGCCAGTGGCGCCTTGTACAGCTTACAAGAGGTGCTTGGTCAGGAAAACCGTAGCAGCGAATTTGATCAGTATGTAGACAAGTTTAAGTCTGCCAACCCAGAAAGCAATGCGCTGGAAAGCGTTGAATTTGAGGCTGCTAAGACCTTATACTTCAACCAGAAGTATGAGCAGGCGGTAACTAAATTTGAAAGTTACCTCAAAACATATCCAAGTAGTTCTTTTGTGCCGGATGCGCGCTACTTCCTGGCTGATTCATACTTGCGCAGCAATAACAGAGCAGCAGGATTGACAGCAATGAAGCAGGTAATTACAGAGAATCGTTCCGAGTACGTTAACCGAGCGATACAGCGTGTTGCTGATATGGAGTTCGAGGCAAAGAATTATGCTGAAGCTATAAAATACTACAACCGCTTACGTGACCTTGCAAGCAACCGCAAAGAACAACAGACTGCTTTACTAGGGCTGATGCAGAGTTACTTCCGAACCAACGATTATGCTGGAACAAAACGTGTAGCAGGAGAGCTGATCAGCCAGGGCAATGCCAACCTGAATGCCTATAACGTTGCCTTGCTATTCAGAAGTAAAGCTACTTTTGCGCAAGGCAACCTGGAGCAGGCCTTAACTGAGCTACGTGAAACTGTTGCTTCAGCCAATGATGTGAACGGAGCAGAAGCGCATTACCTGATAGGTCAGATCCTGTACAACCAGAAAAAATACCAGGAGGCTTTAGATCATGCCTTTGCCTTTAGCAACAAATTCGGTACTTATGATTTCTGGCTCGGCAAAACATTCTTGCTTATTTCTGATGTGTATGCTGCACAAAATGAAACATTCCAGGCGCGCGCAACTCTTAATTCGATAATTGAGAATGCGCCTAACCAGGAGATAGTAGCTGAGGCGAAGCAGAAGCTGGCGAAACTCGATGGTAATACGGGAGCTAAGAAAGCTACACAGGGAGCTCAACTACAGAACCTGCAGCAGCAGCAAACGCCTCCTCCGGTAGAAATAATCGAGCAGCCAGCCGATACAACAGGCCAGCAGAACTAGTCAAAAATATTTAGAAGAGAATCAGCATCATGAAAAATAAATTAAGATTAGCCTCTCTTGCCATTGTTCTTAGTGTAGGCTACAGTTACCTTAATACTGCTCAGGCACAAACGCAGGGGTGGAACGAAGGTGCCAAACTGGAGGACGCAGAGGTTGTAGTGGAGAAAAATCGCGTTATTGAATTACCCCAGGCTGCACGTAACTATGAAAAATTTAGGATAAATCCGCCAGAGATAGGTGACCGTAACGTACGTTACCGCTTTACGGATTACCGCTTGCCCTCGCAAGACATTGAGCTGCAAATGCGCGTGTTAACTATTAAACAGGATGAGTTAACAAAGCTATATGGCAATTACCTGAAGGCCGGACTAGGCAACTATGGAACACTTTACCTGAAGGGCTATTTTCATAACAAGCGCAGTGATGTAGCAAGCTATGGTGCAAATGTCAGCCATGTGTCATCTTCCAGAGGTCCTGTAGATAAAGATAACTCTGCTGTTTCACAGTCAGATATATCGCTTCATGGGGAGCGTTACCTGAAGGGTCTTACAGTGGGCGGCGATCTGAAGTATGGTCGTGAGAAACATTACTTCTATGGTTACTCTCCTTCGCTGGAGCAGGAGGTAGACCGTGACACCATCAAGCAGGTATTTAATCGCATCCATGCCGAGGGCTTTTTTCATAATCAAACGTCCGGCTCTCCTTTCCTTTACAAAACTGCAGCCCGCCTGCGCTATATCAACGACAACTACGACATGAGCGAAAGCAATTTTGCTGTGGATTTTCGTAGTGAGTATGGCATCGATGAATTGTCAGCTTTTAAAGTAGATGCAGACCTGTCTATTTTATCGCACAACGACTCTGCAGATGTAGGACGAGGTTTCTTTAAATTAAACGCAGCCTACGAGCGCAAATTAAATGCGCTTAGTCTGACATTGGGAGCCAAGATAGCTTATACAGGAGATGATGTGAACGATGCACGTAATTTCAATGTGTATCCAATGGTTCGCTTAGGTTTAGAGCCAATTGAAGGTAACCTGCTGATATATGCTGGTTTAGGCGGTGACCTGCAAAGAACCACTTTATATGAGCTAACGAAAGAGAATCCTTATCTGGCGCCGAACGTGCAGGTGGCAGACGTTAACAAAGGATTGGAAATCTACGGAGGCTTCCAGGCTAACATTGCCAATTACGTACATCTAAATGGCCGTGTAGCGTACCAGAACTACCGTAATTTATACTTCTACAATAACTCTGTTACCGATTCCACCAAATTCGACTTGCTGTATGATGATGGTGTGACAAAAGTGCTAAATATTTTTGCGGAAGCTTCTTTTAATTATTCAGATGAGATACGCTTAGGTTTAAAGGCTGATTATAACAGCTATAACACAGATAACCTAGAGCAGCCCTTCCACCGCCCGGAGCTGATGGCCAGCATTTATGGTACCTACAACTTCTACGACAAGATTCTCTTTAATTCAGAACTTTACTATATTGGTGATTCATTTGGCCGTATTACCCGACCGGATGGTACAACGATGCTGCGTCAGACAGACTCCATCATCGATCTGAACCTGAAAGCGGACTATAGATTCACTAATAATTTTACCGTGTTTCTGATGGCTAATAACTTATTTGGGAAGAAATACGAACGTTTCGTAAATTACCCGAACAAAAGTATAAATCTAATTGGAGGCGTAACTTACTCATTCTAAAAATGCCTATGGTTGAGAAGCATATTAAGTCACTGTTGTATAACCACGACTGTGTTATTATACCCGACTTTGGAGGGTTGATAGCACGTTATGTGCCTGCTCGTATCAATCCTGTGAAGCATACGCTGCAGGCACCATCAAAAAAAATAGCTTTCAACGAAAAGCTGGTTTTAAATGATGGTTTATTAATCAGCACAGTTGCCCACGCTAACAACATCTCCAAAGAAGAGGCGCAGGTGCTGGTGGCTGAGTTTGTGCACACTGCAAGAACAGCTCTACACCGTGAGAATAGGTTTGAGCTACACGAAATAGGTATGTTCCGCTATAGCGCTGAGCACCGCCTGGTATTTGAATATGTGGAGGCTGATAACATGCTTGAAGATAGCTTTGGTTTGCCGGAGCTGGTTGCAAGGCCAGTTCGGGTTGAAGAGCCAGCTGTACTGCGTACACTCATCAAAGAGCGTCAGCAGGAGCTGGTAGAGCAGAAGCAGCCACTCCGCAAGCGCATTAAGCGGGCATATCACATGGCAGCTGGTTTAGCTTTGGCCGGTTTATCTGTATCTGCTTTATACTTCTTGTCGCTTCAGGCAAACTATGATATGAGCAGCTTAAATCCGGTAATGCTCTTTAACTCTAGCCACAGTGTTGCCGCCGCAGGTATAGCGGATGATTATGCCGCCGATTATGTGCCCTTCACAGAAGATGAGCGTTTGCAGCATTATAGTTTATTGCTTCCTGGAGCAATACAAACAACCCATGTAGCCAACTGGGACGAAGCAGACTCCTCTTATATTTCAGAGACAGATTCTTTAGCTATTGCTTTAAATGATGGATCTGAAATTGTTGTTGATGAAGTAGTTATAGAAGAAATTGGTGCTCCTGTTGAGCCTAAAGAAACTAAAATGCCAGCGCATATAATTAAAGCAAATGATGGTCGTTTCTACATCATTACAGGTGGTTATGTACGACTTGAAAATGCAGAAGAGAGCCGCGCAGCGATAAAAAAGCAAGGAGTAGAAGCAAAAGTGGTACTTCCTGGCCCTGGCAGCAGACTTTACCGTGTGTCAGTGGCTGATTTTTCAACACCAGAAGAAGCACATGCTGTTATAAGCACATACAGACAGAAATTCGGAGAAACACTTTGGGTACTTAACAATTAACATGACATCACTCTTATTACAAATCACTACGGCAGCACCTGCCGACACAACTACCGCTTTAGCTGAGGGTGCTGAAGCAGCAGCTGAAACATCTGTCTCGCTTTGGGATTTAACCATGGCCGGTGGATGGTTTATGATTCCATTGGCACTTTTATCGTTGGTAGCTATTTACATTTTTGTAGAACGCTATCTCACGTTAAAGAAGGCTGCTCAAAACCCGGAAGGCTTTAACGACCGCATCAAAAGTATGGTGCTGGCCGGCGACATCAACGGTGCGAAGATGTTGTGTGCTCAGACAAATACACCTGTTTCCCGCATGATTTCTAAAGGTATTTCCCGCATTGGAAACCCGTTAAAGAACATTGAGACTTCCATCGAGAATGTGGGTAAGATTGAAATCAGCCGTCTGGAGAAGAACTTGTCTGCGCTTGCTACGATTGCTGGAGCTGCACCTATGCTCGGTTTCCTGGGTACTGTAACAGGTATGATTGGAGCTTTTATTGCTATTGCACAGGCCGAGGGTTCTGTAAGCCCAAAGTTGCTGTCTAGTGGTATTTACGAGGCCATGGTAACCACAGCAACTGGTCTGATTATTGGTCTGCCTGCTTATGTAGGGTATAACTATTTGGTATCTAAGATCGATAGCATCGTTCACTCTATGGAGTATTCATCTATCGAGTTCCTTGATCTTTTACAAGAACCACAGCTTTAAGAATGAATTTCCGCTCTAAAAACCGGGTCAATGCTGAGTTCAGTATGTCGTCCATGACAGACATTATTTTCTTGTTGTTGATCTTCTTTATGCTTACCTCGAACTTTGTTACGCCATCGGGCTTACCTGTAAGTTTACCAAGTAGCAAGACCAGTGACATTGTGATGCAAAAGATCAGCGTTACCATCACTGAAGATTTGCAATACTACCTAAACGATAAGCCTATTGCGCTGGAAGAAATTGAGCCACAGCTTACCGCTCTATTGCAAGGAACAGAGGAGGGCGCCGTGGTGTTACACGTAGATAAGACTGTGCCGGTAGAGCACTTGGTAAAGGTAGCCGGTATCGCCAAAAACCTGAATGCAAGTGTAACGCTGGCCACTGTTCCAGCTGAATAATCTTAAATCAATATGGCAATAGCCCACTCTCAAGAAGAAGAAAAGAATAAACGCATAGCTGCCGGTGTGAGCATCGGTATCCATGCGCTTATTCTGCTTTTTCTGATTTACATGCTAGCGTGGCGCGCACCTGATCCTCCAGCCGAAGAACTCGGTATTCAGATGAACTTCGGTACTGACGATATGGGAAGCGGTGACGTGCAGACACTGGCAACCCCGAACGAATCGAAAAATGTAGAGGACAGTAAACCAGCGCCTACACAACCAGATCCTGTTAATGAACCCGAGCCGGTTGTGAAACCAACTCCACCTACTCCGGTAGAGGCACCTAAAGTTACCACAACCACCGCTGAAGCTCCTGTTTCAGTGAAGGAAGAGGTAAAGCCGCAGCCCAAGCCTCAACCTAAAGAAGAAGTAGTGAAGAAAGAGCCGGAAAAGCCAAAGTCACTTTATCCGGGGGCACCAACCAACAGTACTGGTAATGGCAAAAGCGGCACCTCTAATAATGCTACCGGGAACAACAATGGGGATGATGCTGGCAAAGTAGGAGATAAAGGCAGTCCAGACGGTGACATCAACTCTAAAGCTATGTACGGCAAAGCCGGTGGCGGAGCAGGTGGATCGCTCGATATGCCGGGCTGGCGTTATGATATAGAACCGAAACGTGACCCTTACAGTAATGAAACAGGTATAATTCGCTTTCAGATTAAAATTGATGCTGATGGTAATTTAGTAGGTATCAATACGCTCGAAAGCAATGTATCGCCTCAGGTTAAAAAGTGGTACGAAGATCAGCTTCGTAAAACTTCTTTCAGCCGTACCGGTGGCAGCGGTGCATCAGCGGGTGCAACGGGTGTCGTAACTTTTAGAATTACTTCTCGCTAAATTTCCTTCTATTTTGATGACTTATCAAGATTGTCTTGATTATCTATACCAGCAATTGCCGATGTACCAACGCATCGGCAATGCTGCTTTTAAGAAGAGCCTGGACAATATCGTCGCTCTTTGCGAAGCAATGGGGCAGCCTCAGCACCAGTTTAAATCCATACATGTAGCAGGTACAAATGGTAAAGGCAGTAGCTCTCACATGCTGGCGGCGGTGCTGCAGGAGTCGGGTTATAAAACAGGGCTTTATACTTCGCCGCACCTAAAATCTTTTACCGAGCGGGTGAGGATTAACGGGCAAGAGTTGCCGCAGGATTATTTGGTGCAGTTTGTAGAACAGTATAAACCATTGTTTGAAAGAGTAAAACCTTCCTTTTTTGAAATGACGGTGGCACTTGCTTTCAAATACTTTGCTGAAGAACAGGTGGACATAGCTGTGATAGAAGTGGGTTTAGGTGGCAGGCTGGATTCTACCAATATCATCACACCCGTTGCTTCGCTTATTACCAATATCAGCCTGGATCATCAAAGTATGTTAGGTGATACCATTACGGCTATAGCCGCAGAAAAAGCTGGCATTATCAAACCATCTGTACCTGCAGTGATAAGTATGAAACAGTTGGAAGCGCAGGAGGTGTTTGAAACCAAGGCAGAAGAAATGCAGGCTCCTTTGCTCTTTGCAGATGATCAGTTCAGAGTTGATGTTACAAGCTCAAATCTGCAGCGCCAGGTGTTTCAGGTATATTATAAAGAGCAGGTTTTTTTACAGGGGCTGGAGCTCGATCTAGCAGGCTCTTATCAAAAATATAACTTGCCAGGAGTGTTGCAGGTGCTAAAATTGATGCACGAGTTAGGGTATGCTATTTCTGACAAAGCAGTAAGAACCGGATTAGCGAATGTAAAAGCCCTCACAGGTTTAAAAGGGCGCTGGCAAGTGTTACAGCAGGAGCCGTTAATGCTTTGTGATACAGGTCATAATGAAGACGGGGTTAAACAAATTGTTAAAGGTCTGGAGCAGTTGCAGACTAAACAGGTACACATAGTTTTTGGGGCAGTAAATGATAAAGATGTATCTACTATTTTAGCTCTGCTACCTAAACATTACACCTACTATTTCTGCGAGGCAGCTATACCAAGAGCTTTACCTGTATCTGAATTGCTCCTCAAAGCCCAGCACATAGGTTTGAACGGTACCGCATATACCACGGTAGCAGAAGCTATTGCTGCTGCTAAAGCAAATGCTACTCCAGATGAGGTTATTTTTGTAGGAGGTAGTACCTTTGTAGTTGCTGAAATTGAAGAACTATAAGCATGGGAAGATCTAAGATGGCGAAATTCGCCGCTGTAGCCGAACGTGAAAACGTGTTTGAGCCTGGAAATGAGCTATATGACCAGTTAGCCGGTAAGTGGCGTGAGTTATACTTTGAAAACTCAAACCCTATTGTACTTGAAGTGGGGTGTGGCCGCGGTGAATATACTGTGGGTATGGGACGCATGTTTCCCGAAAAAAACTTTATCGGCACTGATATAAAAGGCGCCCGTATCTGGAAGGGCAGTACTATGGCAATGGAGGAGGAGCTAACGAATGTAGCTTTCCTGCGGGCCTTTATTGAAAACATTGGAGATTTATTTGCCGAGAATGAGGTAGACGAAATCTGGATTACTTTTCCGGATCCTCGTCCGAAAGACCGGGACATTAAGCGCCGTCTTACCTCACCTCGTTTTCTTGATCAGTATGAGCGTATACTGAAGCCCGGTGGTATTGTACATTTCAAGACAGATAATGAAGCGCTGTTTGACTATACCTTAGAAATACTGGCAGAACGTCAGGCCAAAGGCTTACTTCAAACCAAAAACTTATATAGTTCTGACCTCCAGGAGCACACAATGGGTATTTATACTACCTATGAAAGACGTTACCTGGGCGAGGGAATTCCGATCAAGTACCTGCAATACACCGTTTAAGTGCTGTGTAGTCAAGGTATAAATGCTGTTTCATGCAAAAGGCCAACCGTAATATCGGCTGGCCTTTTGCATGAAGGGCTTATCAAATTATTTATTATTTAAGACTCATAATGAAAGTCTAAGCTTCTTCTATTTCTTCGAATATGTCTGCCAGTTCGTCAAAGTCTTTTAAGCCCGGTTTTATCTCATGACCACCTTGCAAGCCTATTCCGGCTGGTTTTATGTTTTGTAAAACAGAAGAAATGTTATCCTTATCAACGCCAAAACCAATGTAAACATTAAACTTGTCGCAGATGTCTGACAGGAAGCGTGTGTTCGTTTCATCTACTGTCGTGAAGTCATCTGAGAAAATGATGAAAGCATGTACTACAGAACTGTACAGTTCCATCATTTCCAGCAGTTCGCTCTCAACCGTATCTTTGTTGATGAAGACCTTTTGAATAACAGGGCGATTGATTTCTTCAATTTCATCAATCAGGTAAGGAATATCAAGTTGTATATAATTCAGATTAAATTCATCTGCCAGTTCATTTATTAGATCCGGTCTGGCGCGAAGAAACTCTCCACCAAGCTTTACACCTGCTACCCATCCTGCAATTTCCTTGAGTGTATCAGGCTTCACACGTTCCGGATCATCTAGTTTAAGGTTGAAGCCGATAATGTCTACACCCATGCCAGCACAGTAGCGCGCATCGCTTAGGTTGTTTATTCCATTAACTATCACAGAGGTACGTAAGCCCATAGTAACTTATTCTTTATATTTTAAATCGGATTGTATTCTTTTTTTCAGAGCCCAAAGT
>NZ_JBHTLD010000131.1:0-14926 GCF_042678745.1 Pontibacter rugosus
TTTAAGTGTGTAATATGTATTTATGTTAACAATCAGATAATGTAATATAAGGTTGTGAAAATTGCACTAAAAAAGCAGACAAGTATAACTGCGTAGCTGAGCCGGTAAGCCAAACTACGCTACAAGTTGTACATTACACTAAACTTATAGCAAGCCCTGGCTAGTCAGGTAGGCGTAAAAATCGTCCCAGTAGTTTTTGCCTATCTTCAGTTCCTGCCCGGCAACCACAATACTCCGCTGTTGCACATACTCCAGCTGGTCCACATTTATGATGTAAGATCGATGAATGCGGATGAATTTAGATGCTGGCAGTACCTCCACCAGGTGCTTTAGGGTTTGCAGTGTTACAATGGGCTTTCCTGATTTAAGGTGTATGCGCACGTACTCCTGCAGGCTTTCAATAAACGTGATGTTATCAAAGTATAACTTTATGATTTTGTAGTCAGCCTTGATGAAAATGAAGTCACTCTTTGGTAGCTCAGCTAAGCTGGTAAGAGCGGGTACCTCTGCGAGTGCTGGTGCAGCAAAAATAGCTTGTGGTTTATGCTGCGTTTGCTTTAATGTGATCATCTCTTTTGCCTTCTCCATAGCCTTGGAAAACCGGTCGAATTCAATTGGCTTTAGCAGATAATCGATGGCATTGTGCTCGTAGCTTTCTAAAGCATACTCTGAGTAGGCAGTGGTAAAAACAACCTGTACTTTATACTTAGCCAGCGAGTGGGAGAAGTTGAGGCCCGAAATAGTAGGTAGGTTAATGTCGAGCAGCAGCAGGTCTACTTCGTCAAAGTCATGAGAATCAAAACAAGTGAAACAGTTATCGTACTGGCCCACCAACTCAAAGTCAGGTAGCTTGCCCAGGTAGTGCGTCAGGATGTTACGGGCATGTGCCTCATCGTCTACGATAATGGTTCTTAGTTTCATGAGCACCAGATAATTAGTTGTACGGTATACAGGTTATTTGTCTTGAGGAGGTGTAGCTCGTGCTTGTTCGGGTAAAAAAGCTGCAAGCGCTTTCGGGCATTTTCGATGCCAATGCCGCCTGCCTGCCACATACTTTCCAGCACTTGCTCGGAGTAGGTATTCTTTGTCTGGAACATGATCTGGTTATCCGTAATTTCTACCTCCACCTTTATGTAGCCATGCGGGTTTATACTTAGGTCGCTGTGCTTAAAGCTGTTTTCCAGAAAGTTAATAAGCAGAAGTGGCACAATGGTTTGCTGTTCTACCTTGCCTTTTATGTTAAAGCTGATGTTGTTGTTTTGCTGCCCTTTTTCCTGCTGCATGTACACGTAGTACTCCAGAAAAGCAAGCTCTTTGGCTAAGGGCACCTGATCATCCTGGCACTCATAGAGCATGTAGCGCAGCATCTTAGAGAGGTTCATCACCATGACACCTGCCTTATCCGGCTCCAGGATACAAAGCGAGTAAATGTTGTTAAGCGTGTTAAACAAGAAGTGCGGACTAATCTGGCTTTTGAGTAGCTTCAGTTCCGACTCATAGTTTCGAATCTGAAGTTCCTTGTCACGCTCAATCCAATTGATGCGCCTTTTGTAGACTACCCACGCAATGCCAAGCGAGAGCGTGAAAAGAGAAAGCAGAAACCAGCTTTTCTTCCAGACAGGCGGGTTCTTGGTGAGCGGTATGTTCAGGAGGCTTGCCTGCTGCTCTTGCCCTTCACGATACCCTTTGATTTCTAAAGTATAGGATCCGTCTGGAACGTTCTCATAAAAAATGGTGGGAGCCTCCGCGTTTAAGTTGTGCCAGTTTTCCTCCCAACCCTTCAACCTATAGGCCAACCTGCTTTTCTCAGGAGCTTCGTAGCTGATAACCTTTGCCTGCAGTTTTAAGGATTTTTGGCTAGCCTCCAGCTCTATTGGGGCGAAGTTGTTGGTGTACCAGCCATTTGAGGCTAGCAATACTTTGGGTTTGTTATGATTGAAGCGTAGCTGCTCAGGCTTAAAGTATACAATGCCTTTATTACACCCGAAAACAATGGTGCCATCTCGCCTTCGGAGCAAGCCATTGGTGGTGAACTCGTTACTTGAAAGGCCGTCGCTGTGGTCAAAGAACCGGATACTATCTTGTTGTGGGTGATAGTACCACATACCATTTACGGTGCTCACCCATATGCCTTTGCTTTTATCTTCGAGGGCTGCATAAGTGCGTTGGTAGTTCAGCTTGTCTTTTCGCTTAGGGTAAGTTGCCTTTTGTGTCTTTGGGTCGTAGAGGCAGAGGCCAGTGGAGGTGGCTAAAAGCAGCTTGTTGTCGTTGGTGAAAGAAAGCTTCAGGATGTTGGTGTAAGGGTCTGCTCCCTCTGGGCCCTGCGTAGCTAGCTGTACTTTAGTGGTTTTGTTCTTTTTGGTATCGTAACGCAGCAAGCCGTAGTTTTCTGTACCAATCCAAAGTGTACCGTCATCAGTAAAATCGAAGCAGCGCAGGTGCAGTTTACTTATACTTGGAGGGAGGTCTTTGTTTAAATTGATGTGCTCTGAAAGTCCTGTGCGGGGGTTATACTTGATCAGGAAAAACCAGAAAGATATCCATAGGTTCTGCTCCGCATCCTCGCGTATCTCATACACTCTGAAGTAGGGGCTAAGGTGCCGGTACTGCTCCAGAAAGCCGTTGGTTACTTTGCCCGTGCGTGGGTCGTAGCAGCTGAGCCCTTCGTAATGCCCGATCCATACTTTGCCGGAGCTATCTTCGTAAATGCTTCGGATAATGCTGCTCGGCAGTTCCTTCTGCAGGGCAAGTTTATACTTGTAGTTTTTATCCAGCACCACCACACCCTTCTCCTGGGTGCCAATCCAGAGGTTTGCATCTTTGTCTTCGGCAATGGCACGCACGGTTCCAATCTCTGACCAGTAGTTTTTGTGCGGCATGTGCGTAACCCTCCTGAACATGTGCCTGCCGGGGTTGTAGAGGTTAATGCCTTTATCAATGTTTCCCACCCATACAGCACCGTCTGCATCTTTAAAAAGGCTTGTAATGTTATCGCTGGCGAGGCTGTGATCAATGCCGGGTAGGTGGCGGAGCTGCTTTACAGCTATGTTGTGTGCTACCCAGCCAGATTTTGCTTCTTTTTTCTCCATCACAAATATGCCTAGGTCATGGGTGCTTATCCAGTAAGTAGCATCATCCAGCTTAAGTACATCCGTTAGGCGTAGCGGCTTGGAAATACCTTTTGTTACCAGGTGTTGCTGCAAAGCTGTAAGTATAGGACTGACAGTTTTATGGATGGCGAGGGCACGGTCTCCTGTTTGTTGCTTATCTGTAAAGTCGCGAAGGAGCATGGCTAGTGCCCATTTGTCTGAAAGCCAATTAGGTGCAGGGGAGATGCCTGTCTGCTGTTTTATACTTGCCAACAGGTGCTGCTGTTCGAATGCCTTTTTGTTGTTGTTCCACTTGTAGGCTGTGTCATCTGCAAAGAGCCAGATCCCTTTCTGTTTGTCGCGCAGCATGTGCCGGATGTTGCTGCTTGGCAGTGCCACCGTGTCTACTTTGGTGCGGGATGGGCTTAGCTTGAAAAGCTTCTTCTTAAAGTCATCAAACATCCAGAGGTAGTTTTCCTCGTCTTCGGCCAGGTGTGATACCCGGTTACTTGGTATCATAAAGGGAGCTTCTACATTGGTGTTAAAGGTAACGGAGGTATAGCCGTCGAAGCAGTTGACACCATTCAGCGTGGCGATCCAGATAAAACCCAGGTGATCTTGGGTGATGTCGGTGATGGAGTAGCTGGAGAGGCCATGTATGGCACTGAGTTGGTCGAAGTAAACGGGGCGGCTTTGAAGCTTCTGTGCTTTTGCAGTAGAAAAATGAAACGTTAAAACAGCTGCTATGATGGCAATCCAGCTTCGCATACCAGGTCCTTGTTATTGAAGCATCAATATTAAGTAAAGAAAACCTGATAAAGATTACCGCAAGATTAGCAGATCTTCAAGTTTATGTGAAATCTGTTTTCGCCCCTATGCTTGTATGGTGATTTTCTATTCCTTCATACCCTGAAGTTAGCCGTTGGTTGAAAATAGCTGACTACCTTTTTTATCGGCTCTAATTTGCGATGGCAAAACGATACGAATGCTATTACGAACCATCAACAAATCATGACTAACGCGAAAGAGCCAGCGGTTTTAAAACCAACTCATCATGCCCTTCGGCAGCATGCACCGGAGCGAATTTCAAGCAAACAATCAGCTGCCAAGTGGCAAGTATAAATCTAAACAAAGGGGATTATATGAAAAGATTTTTATCTGTTTCAAGTAGCATCAGCTTCCCGCTCGCCCATGTGCGAGGGTGGTTGTTTCTGTTCGTGTTTTTCTTGTGTCAGCAAGCGTTTGCTGTGCAGGGCCAGTTAAGAACTATAAGCGGGCGCGTTACCAGTGATACTAACATGCCCTTGGAGGCTGTAAGTATAAACGTGAAAGGCACAGGCACTACTGCCTTTACTGATGCGCAGGGCCAATATACCATAGCTGTACCGGGAGAAAATGCAACACTTCAGTTCTTTTACATGGGCTACGGCCAGCAGGAAATCGCGGTAGGTAACCAGGGCGTGGTAAACGTAACGCTTACTGCCAAAGACAACCAACTGGAAGAAGTAGTGGTGGTAGGCTACGGCAATACAAACAAGCGCAATATAACAGGCTCTGTTGCTTCAGTATCACCTAAAGAGTTTAACCAGGGGGTAATCAGCTCACCAGCGCAGTTGCTACAAGGTAAAGTGCCAGGGCTAAACATTACCCGCAGCGGCGACCCTAACGCCACACCTGCTATGACGCTTCGTGGCCCCTCCACCTTACGTGGAGAAGGCGCACAAGAGCCTTTTTATGTGATTGACGGTGTACCAGGCGCTTCTATAGACCTGGTAGCTCCGGATGATATTGTGTCGATAGACGTGTTGCGCGATGCCTCTTCTACAGCTATTTATGGCTCAAGGGCTGCCAACGGTGTGATTATGGTTACAACGCGTCGCTCAGAAGGTGGCAAGCCAAGAGTATCTTATAGCGCTTATGTGGCGGTAGAGGAAGTATCGAACCGCATCGAGATGCTGACTGGCGACGAGCTGCGTGCTTACCTCGATAAGAACGGCAAGAGCTTAGCGCCTACCGATGACCAAGGAGCCAACACAGACTGGCAGGATGAAGTTACCCGCACCGGCATTTCACACAACCACAACCTGTCGTTTGGTGGGAGCTCTGCCAACACGCTGTATAGTGCTAGTGTGAACTACCTCAAAAACGAAGGTATCATGAAAGGTTCTGAGCTGGAGCGTATCATCGGCAGGTTAAGCCTGGAGCAGAAAGTGCTTAACGAAAGACTAACACTGGGGCTTTCTATCAGCAACAGCAGTACAGAGCAAGACCTTATACCTGCAGAAGTTTTCCCGAACATGCTGCGCTACCTGCCTACAGTTGGCGTGAGAGCAGAAGACGGAAGCTACACGGAAGATCTGCTGCGCACAGGGGGCTACTTTAATCCGGTTTCGCTTATCGACAACAACATTGATAAACGAAAAGTAAAAACCTTACTGGCCACTGGTAGAGTTGGTTTGAAAATATTTGAAGGCTTAGACTACAACCTGAACGTGTCAGTTCAGAATGAAGATGTTAACAGAGACATTTACAGAAACAGGTTCTCTGCACTGGCACAAAATTCAGATGGAATCGCTATCCGTAGCTCCTATACCAATACTAAAAAGATTCTGGAGTCATTCTTTAACTACGAGAAAGGCTTTAATGACCACTTTGTGAAGTTACTGGCAGGTTACTCCTGGCAGGAAGATCGCACCGGCGATGGTTTCCAGACTTCTAACCAAGGCTTTGTAACTGATGCACTTTCTTACAACAACCTAGGCCTGGGCGATCCGCCAGCTGGTTTTATCTCCGACTTTGGCGATACAAGAATCCAGACCTTGCGCATGATCTCGTTCTATGCCCGTGCTAACTATGAGTTCAGAGACAAGTACCTGTTCCAGGTTACGGTTAGGAGAGATGGTTCTTCTGCCTTCGGCGAGAACTCACGTTGGGGTACGTTCCCAGCTTTTTCTGCCGGATGGAGAATTAGCCAGGAAAACTTCTTACAAGGTGTTTCGGCCCTTAACGACCTGAAACTACGCGTAGGATATGGTATCACTGGTAACTCCATCGGCTTTAACCCACTTATTACGCTACTGCGCTACGGCTCTACCGGCAGGTTCTATTATGATGGTAAATTCGTGAATGCTATTGGCCCGACACAGAACGACAACCCGGACCTGAAATGGGAGCGCACTGCTATGGCTAACTTAGGCTTGGACTTCGCGATCCTCAACAACCGCATCAGTGGTTCAGTGGATGTGTATGATAAACGCACTTCAGATCTGATCTGGGATTATGATGTTTCCACGACACAGTATTTTGTTGATAAGCTTTATGCCAACGTAGGCGAGATGCGCAACCAAGGTATAGAGGCAATGGTAAATGTGGTGCCTGTGAGCAATGATAAGTTTACCTGGACGAGCTCCTTTAACATCGCCCACAACAAAAACGAAATAGTGTCTCTGTCTAACGACAAGTTTACGCTGGAGGAAATACCAAGAGCTTACCTTGGCGGTAAAGGGCAGTCTGGTAACCCGTCGCAGAGAGTAGTAGAAGGCCAGCCAATTGGTGCTTTTTATACTTGGAAGTACATGGGCAAAGATGAGAGCGGTGTGAGCCAGTTCCTGAAAGCAGACGGCACACTAACCACAGCCCCAAGCAGCGATGATTTTGTGTATACCGGAAGTGCGCAGCCAAAACTATTGTACGGCTGGAGCAACACCTTCTCTTACGGCAACGTCGATCTGAACTTCTTCTTGAGAGGTGTGAGCGGCAACAAGATTATAAACGCTACACTAGCCGACCTGAACAGTCCATCAGACGCACTGAACCACAATATTCCGCGCTTTACACTGGATGAGCCTTACAGCGACATCAACGCTTTCAGGTTATCTGACAGGTACATTGAAGACGGATCATACCTGCGCCTGGATAACGCCACCATCGGTTATACTTTCAAGAACAACCTGAAAATAGTAGATGGCCTGCGCCTGTACTTCACGGCTAATAACCTGTTTATACTTACCGACTACCGTGGTATTGACCCGGAAGTAAGTTTGGGTGGCATAGAGCCTGGTATCGACAACAGAAACTATTACCCGAAAACACGCTCTTACATTTTCGGCCTTAACGTGAATTTTTAAAGAGGAAGACCTTAGATCATGAAAAAGATATTTTCGACCTGTACCCTTGCCCTAAGCCTGCTGGCCTTTAGCTGTACTGATCTGGATGTGGATGTGGAATCTGAGCTGACGCCTGCTAATTTCCCGACCTCAGACGCACAGTTTGTAGCGGCAACGGGTCCTGTTTATACTCAGCTGAGCAGCATCTACGCTGTAAACTACTGGCGCTTACAAGAACTCTCTACCGATGAGGCCATTATTCCGGCACGCGATGGCAACTACGACGATGGCGGGCGTTACCGCACCCTGCACCTGCATACCTGGAACGCAGACCATATCTACCTGAAAGATGCCTGGCAGTGGGGCTACGGTGGCATCAACACTTGTAACCGTATCATTAGCCTTTTTGAGAAAACACCGGATACAGACGCCAAGGCTACGGCTATTGCCGAAATGAAAACTATGCGCGCTCTGTATTACTTCTTTATGATGGACCTTTTCGGTAACGTGCCGATTGTGGAGACTTTCCCGGCTACAGAGCTGCCAGAGCAGAAGACCAGAGAGCAGGTGTTTGCCTATATAGAGAAGGAACTGAAAGAGGCCTTGCCGCACCTGAGCGAAAAGACCGGAGCCTTTACCTATGGCCGTGCTAACAAATTCATGGCTTTTGCGCTGCTGGAGAAAATGTACCTGAATGCAGCGTACTACATCGGGCAGCCACGTTATACAGAAGCTGTTGCGATGGCAGACAGCATCCTGGCTTCCGGTAAGTATCAGTTGTCGAGTGACTATATGTCGATTTTCGCGCCACAGAACGGACCACAGATAACGGAGACGATTTTTGCGGTGCCTTACGAGGCAAACCTGGTACAAGGAAACCACTTCTCGCGCTACGGCCTGCACACAGCCATACAGCAGAAGTATAACGTCCCGTTCCGCCCAAGTATAGCGATGAGCACTACTGAGGATTTCTATGCAAAATTTAACCTGCCAGGCGATGTGCGCAACAACACGTGGTTGGCTGGCAAGCAGTACGAAAGCAACGGCGATCCCATCATGATCAGCACCACCAAAAAAGGACTGGATGCAAGCTATGCGGGCTCTGACGGCTCAGCCAAAATTCAGTGGCACCTGGAGTTCTTCCCGGAGCTGAAGCTTAAGAATGCGGCTACGATGGACATTGGCAACGACGAGTATGGCAAAGCCCAAGGTGTGCGTTCAATCAAATACTACCCTGACCCTAACGCCCATCCAACAACCCGCTATCAAAACAATGATGTGCCGGTATTCAGATTAGCTGACGTAATGCTGATGAAAGCCGAGGCTATACTTAGAGGCGCTACGGCAACAACGGTAAACGGCGAACTGCAAACACCGGTTGTACTGGTAAACAAGATCAGAGCGAGAGCCAAAGCACCTTTGGTAACAGGCATAACCTTAGATGAGCTGTTAGAAGAACGTGCCCGTGAAATGGCCTGGGAGGCATGGCGCAGAAATGACCTGATTCGCTTCGGTAAGTACGATGAAGCCTGGGGCTTTAAGTCCAGCTCAGAAAGTTTTAGAAACCTGTACCCGATTCCGGCGACAGAAAGAGCCCTGAACCCGAACTTGAACCAAAACGAAGGATATTAAATAGTACGGTTGATTGATTAGGTAGTGGGGCTGTCGTGGCGATAGCCCCACTTATCTTACATAGCCGTTTCAGCACTATCACCTCATTTTATGCTTATTCACCCTACCCTTAAACTAAAGCAGCACAGCCTGCTGGTGCTTATACTTTTTACGCTTTTAACTTCTCCCATACTTGCCCAAACCAAAGACTACAAGGCAGAATATGCCAAAGGCTACCGCGGTGGCTATATTAAAAAGCTGGAATCAATAGACGGTGCATTGGAGTTTGTAGCCGTTGGCGATTTTGGCAGGGGAGGAGAGTACTACCAAAAAGACATGGCCGCACAACTGGCAAAAGCTGTTACCGGCACCAACGCCAGCTTTATCATTTCTACGGGCGATAATATTTATCCGCATGGTGTGGCGAGTGTGCAGGATCCGCTATGGCAGCTATCCTTCGAGAACGTTTTTTACCAGTACCCGCTGCACCGCGATTGGTACGCTGTGCTGGGCAACCACGATTACTCTGGTAACGCACAGGCGCAGATAGACTATACCTACACAAGCCAACGCTGGAACATGCCTGCCCGCTACTACTCCTTTAAGCGAAGTATAGGCAAAGGTGCCGAGGCGCTTTTTGTTTTTTTAGACACGAACACCTTAGACAAAGGAGCCTACAAAAGTTCTTATGGCGAAGAACTGGTGCAGCAGGACAGTACCGCCCAAAAGCAATGGCTGGAGCAGGTGTTGTCTGATAACGACCCCGCTGTTAAATGGAAGATTGTGATTGGGCACCACCCGATGTACACGGCTGGTAACAGGGCACTGCAGGAGCCGCACATGCGCCACTCGCTGGAGCCTATCCTAGAGAAGTATAACGTAGATGTGTACCTGAGCGGCCACGAGCATCACCTGCAGTATTACAAGCCACAAGATAAAAAGACGCACCACTTCATTTCCGGGGCAGGCTCCGAAGCGAACGAAAGTTTAAAGCCCAGAGCTCCACATGATTTTTTTGCGCCCATACAAGGATTCATGACTTTTGCCCTTACCGATAACATGCTCCTGATGCAGGCCATCGACCGCAAAGGCAAAGTGCTGAAGAAAACAAAAATAAACAAGTAACCACCCTCACATAACCTCTTTTACCCGTGCATATTTCCAAATTAAAGTATACCCTGCTCTTACTTTTTACTTCAATTGCCTTACCACTGGCAGCGCAAAAAAAGAAGCAGCCGAAGCTAATGGTAGGCATTATTGTAGACCAGATGCGCCCCGATTACCTATACCGCTTCTACGACCAGTTTGGTGAGGGCGGCTTTAAGCGATTGCTGCAGGACGGCTACAACTGCCGTAACACGCACTACAATTATGTACCAACGGTTACCGGCCCTGGGCACGCTACTGTTTATACCGGTACTACTCCACGCTACCACGGCATTGTAGGCAATACCTGGTACGACAGGTACAAGAACATTAATGTGTACTGCACCGACGA
This sequence comes from Pontibacter rugosus, assembly GCF_042678745.1. Lineage (NCBI taxonomy): Bacteria > Pseudomonadati > Bacteroidota > Cytophagia > Cytophagales > Hymenobacteraceae > Pontibacter > Pontibacter rugosus. The sequence goes on from NZ_JBHTLD010000131.1 coordinate 10,305, forward strand.
TTCCACAGAGCAGAACCTGGGCAGCAAGCCGGAAACAATGGGCGTATCACCGCGCAACATGATTGCCACCACAATAACCGACGAGCTAAAAATGACCACCAACAAGCGCGGGAAAGTTATTGCGGTATCGCTGAAGGATAGGGGCGCTGCACTACCTGCTGGGCACATGGCCGACGGTGCCTATTGGTTTCATAAAGAGACAGGCGAGTTTATCTCCAGCACCTTTTACATGAAAGAACTGCCCGCCTGGGTGCAGGCTTTCAACAGCCGGAAGAGAGCAGATTTTTATACGCAGCAAGTATGGGAGCCTTTGCTTCCTGCTGATGCTTACCACCTGAGCCTGCCCGACGACAACAACTACGAAGAAATTTATAAGGGCAAAGACAGGCCAACTTTCCCCTACGACCTAAAGCAACTGGCTCCGCTGAACTCCCCGTACTATGAAGTACTGAACCGTTCACCTTTCGGGAACAGCCTGCTCACCGATTTGGCACTGGAGGCACTGACAAACGAAGGCTTGGGCAAAGATAACTATACGGATATGCTGGCTATCAGCTTATCAAGTACAGATGCAGCAGGCCATACGTTCGGACCTTTCTCTAAAGAGATAAACGATGTATACCTGCGCCTGGACCGCGACCTGGCTCGCTTACTATCAGCGCTGGATAAAGAAGTAGGCAAAGGCAATTATACCTTGTTTCTGACTTCTGACCATGCCGCTTCGGAAGTGCCTTTATACCTTACTGATAATAACCTGCCCGGCGGCACCATGCAGCATAATAAGCTAACGCAGGAGGTGAAGCAGTTTTTAGAGCAAAAGTTAGGGCAGGGCAACTGGATAGAATCGCTGCGCAACAACCAGTATTACCTGGACAGAGACCTGCTGCGCATCAAGAACCTTGACCTGCTGCAGGTACAGAACATGCTGGCAGAATTCCTGCGAGAGAAAGAGGGTATCAGCCGTGTGATGACGGCTCCTCAACTAGACCAACAGGAGTATAGCCAACACCTGGATGAGCGCCTGGCAAACGGGTTTATGTATAAAAGGTCAGGAGATGTTCGCTTTGAGCTAGAGCCCGGCTGGACAGGCGAAATGAAAACCGCCACAACCCACGGCTCCGGCTATGCCTACGACACCCACGTGCCCTTGCTCTGGTATGGTGCCGGCATCCCGAAAGGCGAGAGCTTTCAATACCACACCATCACCGATGTAGCCCCAACTGTATCTATGCTGCTCCAGATAAAGCTACCAAACGCCTGTACCGGGCAGGCGATAACGGAGGTGCTGGGGAAATAAGTATTGGTTTTTCTGGATGAGAGTAGGTGTACTTATAAGAGAGGTTGTAGCTGTATGTAGTTTTGCCCTCTATACGTTAAACCGGCTGTCGTGCAGCCAAGTCCGCTGCCACAAAAATTTAATCAATGCACTAATTTTTAAACGAGCACTTCATCGTTGTTTCATTAACATAATGGTGCATTCTTGTGAGTTTGCATGTTTATAAGTCACACACTTTGCTAATTATAGTCTTGTATAGCTTCACTGTGTGGTTAAACAAAAGAGAAGTTATTACTCCTGTCTGCCGTAGATCTTATGAAACCAGAATCTGATTATAAAACCTGATAGGAGCAGTCCGATTCCTGAAATAATTACGTTAAAAGGCAAAGAAACGCACATTATTAAACACCCTGCCAAGCCACATATGGGAATTACCCTGCCGTAAATTTGTTCTTCTTTAGGCTGCTTTAATGCCGCTATGTTAGTTATGCTGTAGTAAAGTAAAATAGTGAAGGTCGCAGCCCTTAAGATAAATTCAAAGGTGCCGACAAGCGTAAGAAGCAAGATGATGACACCTGTTATAATAATTCCAAAATGAGGCACCCTATAAGAGCTGTGAATAGATTGAAAAATTGGCGGTAGGTCATTCCTTCTACCCATTGCCAGCATCATTCGGCTAATACCTAAAATCTGGCTTAGTAAAACGCCTAACATGGCAGTAGAAGCGCCAATAGTGACAATTAACCTGATGGCAGGTGTAGTTAAAGCTTCTGCAACCTCTTGCAAAGGAGATTTACTGTTTGCCATAGTTTCAGCCCCAATAACACCTATTGCCACAAAGGAAACCATGAGATAGAGCACTATAGCAGTTATAATTGTTATAACGATTGCTTTCGGTATTGTTTTTTTTGGTTCAGACACCTCTTCTGCAAGTGTTGCTATTCTGGCATATCCCGTAAAGGCAAAAAATAGCAGCGCTGCAGCTTCTGCGATGCCCGCAATTCCAAATGGTGCAAAGGGAGTGAAGTTGTCTAACCTAACCGCTGCAATGCCATTAAAAACCAGATATAAAAGTGAAAGAAGTGTTATGGCCACAATCAATAGGTTCAGCATTCCTGCTTTTTTGATACCGTAATAATTGGCCGCAGTTAAAAAAATAACTGCGGCAATTGAGATAACAGTTGGTGAAGCTACAGGGATTAATTGATAGAAATAACTGCCAAAGCCTATTGCCACTACACCTGCTGCTGATAGCTTGCTGATTAGAAACATCCAACCTGCTGAAAATCCAAAAGCAGGATTCAACAGTCTGTAGCCATATTCGTAAGTTCCGCCCGAATGAGGATGTACGGCTGCTAACTGTGCAGAGCTTAAGCCGTTGAAAGCAGCAATAGTGCCTGCCGCAATCAAACCAATAAGAAAAGCAGGACCTGAAACCCCAGCTGCAATACCTGTGACTACAAAAATACCTGCACCGATGATCGCACCCAAGCCAACACCTACTGCGTCTTTTAAAGTAAGTGTTCTTAAAAGCTCTTCTTTATTTGTATCGCTCATTCTTTCTTGTCAATATCAACCAATCAACTGAAAATCTGCCACCACCTTTTATCAAAAGAAAAATACTACCAAGAAGCATAGCCCAGTCTGTTCTGCTTCCGTGCATCATTTCCCAGAATCCGTCATTTGCTAACACTTCCGCCTTTGTGGTAGCTATAGCAACAAGCATGATGATTAAGGTGGGGATACTAGCCAATCTCGTTAAGAGTCCAACCAAAATCAAGGCCCCGCAAATGATTTCAAAAGTGCCTACAAGCGAACCTAAGAATTCAGGTGCGGGCAAACCAATTTTTTCAAAGCGCCCTGCTCCACGAACAGCAGGAAACAGGAACTTCTGAATACCTTCTGATAAGAAAACAGCACCGACTATTAAGCGAATGAGGATTGTGGTATGTGAACTGTCTGTATGAATTATTTTCTGGAACATGTTAATCAAGAGTTAGCGTAACTATTTGTAGTGACCTTAATGATCTCATTTCTGAATTTTCCTATTTTACTCAATTTTTACTTATTTACAATATATGTTTTGTCAGCGTTTAGAAAAGTAAATGCTTTTTCATTGGGGGTGTATTTATCAGCCTGCTGCGCTGCCAGGCCAGCGCAGCAGGCTCTTTTATCACGGCTTCTTGGCAAAGTGGAAGTTAATGCGGCGGAAAAAGTGATAGGGTAAAGATATTACTTTAGAGGATTAAGAACAGCTTATCCGTATTGGGCTGAGCTGTTCTTAATCTTCTAAAGTAAACTTAACTATGCTTTTATACCTAACTCCCCCACTTAACTATTAAACCGCTCTTTAGTAGCGGTCCTATGGCTCCTTGTCTGTATCCCTTCTCATATTTCTTCTAAAAGGCTGTTTTGATTTTGGTAAGTAAAAAAGCACGGGCCGGTTGTTAGGTAAGAAAAGATTACAGACTTATGTCCTACCCAAATGATTTGACTGACACCCAATGGAAATGTATAGAAAAGATAATGGAAGATTAAACGTTCGGCAGGAAGCAGATTTGGCCGCTGCGCGGGTGGCCTCCAGAAAAGCTGATTTTACCTGGCTAAAGGTCTTCTTCGCTGACCAAGGCTGCGTTGGGCAGCAGATACAGCCTTGGTCAGCAGCATCTTCCGGGAGCTGGGGTGGAGATTGGTGATTATCACAAAGATTCACAAAAGGCTTTTGTGGCCTTGCCTAAACCTTGGATCATTGAGAGAGCCCTCGGATGGTTAAACCTCTACCAAAGGCTCTCCAAGGGCTATGAACGCAGCACCAAAGCAGCCGATACTATAATACAGATTACTATGATACATAACATGTTTCAGAAAATATCTACATGAAATCAAAACAGGCCCTAAGGAAAAGTCCCCAGTAAAACATTGCAATTCCAGCATAGTAGCCGCCTGGAAACGAGCCGTAAGCGCTACGGAGGCCTCACAGGGTGGCGAAGGGCTGAACGTTATTTGCCCGAAATCCGATAAGGAGGTTCAAACGCTGGAGTTTGCCAGCCTTATCCCAAACCAGGGCGAGGGCATGGTCGGTGCAAAGAGCGGCTGTGCTATCCTTGACGAACCGCCGTATATGGGTATGAGCACAGAAATTCGAAATTGCCGAGCGAAGCTCTCGTATGTACGGTGATGTATGAGGCGCACCCCGTCAGCTAGCGCTGGCGGGGCCGTCTACTCGAATAGCTGCTGTTATTTTTCAAATAATGTATTATTTCAACAACCTATTATCCTATTATAAAGAATGAATATTGAAGTAATTAACCGTAAATCTTTCTTATAAATTGGTTTACGCTAGTTG
>NZ_JBHTLD010000132.1:0-14883 GCF_042678745.1 Pontibacter rugosus
GGCACTGGCTGGTACTACACTTGCTGGCTTTTACAGTGCTTTTTATCAGGAAAATAAATAAATTAGAAAAACCCTAAACAGGTTCATTAATCTTTGGCTTTATCTTATCGCTTATTATTTCGGCTGTTATGAAAAACAATCGTCCGGAATTTGAATAGAACATGCAATACAATTATGATATTTCGGTAGTAGTTCCTCTTTTCAATGAGGAGGAATCGCTACCAGAACTCGTGCGCTGGATCAGAAGGGTGATGCATGCGCACGAGTTTTCTTATGAAGTAATACTGGTAGATGACGGCAGTACCGACCACTCCTGGGAGGTAATCAATGCCCTGGTCGAAGAAGATAAAGCCGTAAAAGGTATCAGCTTTAACCGTAATTACGGCAAGTCCGCAGCGCTGAACGAAGGCTTTCGGCGCTGTTCCGGAGAAGTAGTAATCACCATGGATGCCGACCTGCAGGACAGCCCGGAAGAAATTCCAGGACTGTACGACATGATCAAAAACCAAAAGTTTGATCTTGTAAGCGGGTGGAAGAAAAAACGCTTCGATCCTTTAAGCAAAACCATTCCTACTAAATTTTTTAACGGTGCTACCCGCAAGTTATCGGGTATACAGCTGCATGATTTTAACTGCGGCTTAAAGGCGTATCGCCAGTTGCTGGTAAAGAGCATAGAAGTGCATGGCGAAATGCACCGTTATATTCCGGTTATAGCCAAATGGAACGGCTTCACCAAAATAGGGGAAAAAGTAGTACAGCACCAGGAGCGCAAGTATGGCACGACCAAGTTTGGGTTGGAGCGCTTTGTTTATGGCTTCCTGGACCTGCTCTCTATAACATTTGTAAGTCGGTTCAAGAAGCGCCCGATGCACTTCTTTGGCTCAATGGGCACGTTGATGTTTGTTGTCGGCTTAGGCATTACCATCTGGTTAATTGCCCAAAAGATGCTCGGCATCTATATGGGTGGACGCGTACGTGATATAGTAGACCAGCCCTTGTTTTTCCTGGCTTTAGTAACTGTTATACTTGGGGTGCAATTATTTTTGGCAGGTTTTCTGGCAGAGATGATTTCCATGGCTTCTAATAAACGCAATGAGTACCTGATTCGCGACAGGGCAGGTGCTTTAACAAAGTAAATGGCGAGGCGGGTAACGATAGTAGGTCCGGCGCATCCATTGCGAGGCGGTGGCATGGCCACCTTTAACGAGCGGCTGGCACACGCTTTTCAGGAAGCCGGAGATGATGTGGAGATAGTTACGTTTAGCCTGCAATACCCTTCATTCCTTTTTCCAGGCAAGAGCCAGTTCACAACAGAGCCAGCTCCGGAAGGGCTTCGCATCAAAATCTTAATCAACTCAATTAACCCCATCAGCTGGTGGCGTACCGGGCAGTACATCAGAAAACTTAAGCCTGATTTAGTTATTTTCCGCTATTGGCTACCCTTTATGGGGCCAGCGCTTGGTACTATTGCCTGCCTTGTCCGGAGAAACAAGTATAGTCGCGTATTAGCTATCACAGACAATGTGGTGCCGCACGAGAAGCGCCCCGGCGATGTTCCTTTTACAAAATACTTCTTAAGTTCCTGCCATGCCTTTGTGACTATGTCGCGATCGGTGCAGCAGGACCTGGAGCAGTTTGAGCCCCAAAAACCAAGTGCATACTTACCACATCCGCTTTACGACAATTTTGGCGAAGCTGAATCAAAAGAAGTAGCCTGTGCTGCGTTGGGCTTAGACCCAACATACCGCTATATCTTGTTCTTTGGTTTTATTCGTGCCTATAAGGGCCTGGACTTGCTGTTAGAGGCAATGGCGCAGCCAGAAGTGCAGCAAGTCCAGAACTTGAAGCTGATTATAGCGGGTGAGTTTTACGAAGATGCAGCGCCATACTTACAGCTCATAAAGCAACTACAGCTACAAGAAAAACTTATACTTCATACGGAGTTCATTCCGAATGCTGCCGTGCGCCATTACTTCTGCGCAGCTGACTTGGTGGTGCAGCCATACAAACACGCTACCCAAAGTGGGGTAACGCAAGTGGCCTATCATTTTGACAAACCGATGGTGGTAACAAAGGTGGGTGGCTTATCTGAGTTAGTACCTCATGGAGAGGTTGGTTATGTGGTGGAGCCGGAGCCAGAGGCTATTGCTGCAGCTATCAATCAGTTTTATACTTCTCAGGCAGGGCCTGCTTTAGCATATAACATCAGCAAGTATAAAAAACGCTTTAGCTGGAGCCGCTTTGTGCAAGCCATGGGCGAACTTGCTGAGAAAATTAAAGTATAAACTACTCCATTTCCACCTCTGATCTTAAACAAATATCCATAGTTAGCAAGATTGCCTACGTCAATCTCTGGAGCTAGCGCATCATAACAGTTTTATTTTTGCTGGCGAGGTTAAATGTTTTTTAAAAGCAGGGAATTGCATTTTAGCTTTTTTTTATACTTGTTCTGTAAAGTAAACAGCCTCTTTAAACTAGTTTGCAGAGGCTGTTTTAAGAGATGTATCACTTCTTCCAGGTGAAGTAGAAGGTAGCGCCCTGCCCGAGTTCAGATTCAATCCAGATTTTACCGCCCTTGGCCTGTACTATTTTTCGGACAGTGGCTAGGCCTATACCGGAACCTTTGGTTTTGTGGCTGTCACGGATCAGGCGCTCATACATGCCAAATACCCGTTCGTGATGCTGCGGTGCAATACCCGGACCATCGTCCTGAACGAAAAATACATATTTATTTGAATCAGCTTCCTTAACTCCGACTGTTATTTTGCCTTTGCCAGTGTGGTGGTACTTTACAGCATTGGTAAGCAGGTTAATAAACACCTGTTGCAGCAAAATTTTCTCTGTTTCTATGGTAGGTAAGTTCGGAGAGATTGTAATCGTGAAATTCTGCACATGGCACATGGTAGCGATAATCTGCTTAATCAACTGCTCAACACACACGGTTACCTTTGGCAGGTCGTGCACATGCGTAAGCGCATACTCTAAGAGCCCTTGTACCAGATGCTCCATAGTGGACGCCCGTTCTTTGAGCAGGTGCAGGTTACGGCTCAGGCTGCTGTAGTCTTTTGCCCCTAAATCTTCCTGTAGCCATTCAATAACGGTTTGCATGTTCATGATGGGTTCCTTCAGGTCATGTGAAACCATGCTTACAAACTGATCCAGCTTCTCATTAGATTCCTGCAACTGTTTTTTATCCAGCTCAAGCTGTTTCTGCTTTTGTCTAAGCTCAAAGTTTGCCACCACCTGTTTGGCCAGTACCTCCAGCGCATATTTTTGCTCCGGAGTAAGCCGCCGGGGTATAGTATCAATTACGCAAAGGGTACCTAGTTTATGACCACTTTCAGTTAAAAGAGGTGAGCCGGCGTAGAAGCGAATGTTTGGTTCGCCAGTTACCAAAGGATTATCCTTGAATCGCTTATCCTCATATGCGTCCTGTACTTCAAAAACTTCATCTTTCTTGATAGCATGCTGACAAAAGGAAATGGAGCGGGGAGTTTCCGGCACGTATAGCCCTACTTTGGATTTAAACCACTGCCGCTTTTCATCAATCAGGCTGATGAGGGAAATCGGTGTACCGCAGATCTGGGAAGCCAAGTTAGTTATCTCATCTAGCTCGGCCTCAGCAGGTGTGTCCAGTACTTCAAAATTATCTAATACCTTCAGCCGTTCATTTTCTTCTTTGATTTCAAATTCTTCTGCAACCATTGGGACTTGTTTGTTTTCATGTGCATTAATATAATACAAATTCAGGATTAGGACAACTATTCTATACCTGTTGTCTTGTGTTTAAGTGAGGTAAAGGCAAGGCAACAGGTTTCTTTTGCCAGAGAGGAAAGAATATAGTCCTACTATTTAAAACGTGATGGGGAAAATATCATACAAACAAAAAAGCCTAAGGCGTTAACCTTAGGCTTTTGTAATGCTACTGCTGCTGTTTTTATACTAAGTCAACGCCGGTATAGTTGAAAGGTGATATTTGCTTTAACTCAGACTTTATGGCGTTATCAACCTGGAGGGTGTCAATGAAAGTATGAATACGCTCCTCAGTCATTTTCTCGTTTTTGCGGGTAAGTTCTTTCAGCGCTTCATACGGTTGCGGATAGCCTTCACGGCGCAATACCGTTTGGATGCCTTCGGCTACCACCGCCCAGTTATCTTCCAGATGGTTATGCAGTGCAGCTTCGTTTAATTCGAGTTTGCCAATGCCTTTCTCCAGCGACTTAAGGGCTATCAGTGTATGCGCCAGCGGCACACCGATGTTGCGCAGCACAGTAGAGTCTGTTAAATCGCGTTGCAAGCGAGAGATAGGAAGCTTTGCCGCCAAGTGCTCAAGCACAGCATTGGCTATGCCCAGATTGCCTTCTGCGTTCTCAAAATCAATAGGATTAACCTTATGCGGCATCGCCGAGGAACCTACTTCACCTGCTTTGATTTTCTGCTTGAAGTAGCCCATAGATACATACTGCCACACATCGCGTGAGAAGTCCAGCAGGATGGTGTTCAGACGCTTCAGGCCATCAAAATAAGCAGCCAGGTTATCATAGTGCTCAATTTGGGTAGTATACTGGCTACGGCGCAACCCTAGTACCTGCTGCACAAACTGATTGCCGAATTCTGGCCAGTTTATACTTGGGTAAGCCACGTGATGGGCGTTGAAGTTACCGGTTGCACCACCAAACTTGGCAGAGAACGGCACTTGGCGCAGCAAATCCAGTTGCAGCTCCAGGCGCTCGGCAAATACCATAATCTCTTTGCCTAAACGGGTAGGAGAGGCCGGTTGGCCATGTGTATGGGCTAGCATAGGAATCTCCTTCCATTGCTGGGCCAGCTCAACCAGCGTTTGGTGCAGGTTCTGGTAAGCAGGTTGAAGTATACGCTCATTCGCCTCGCGTAAAGAAAGAGGAATGGCAGTATTGTTCACATCCTGCGATGTCAGGCCAAAATGAATAAACTCTTTGTAAGCGCTTAGCCCGAGCTTATCAAACCTGGCCTTTATAAAGTATTCCACCGCCTTTACATCGTGGTTGGTGGTTTTCTCTGTTTCCTTAATTTCCAGCGCATCTGCTTCTGCGAAGTTCTCATAGATAGCACGCAGTTCAGGAAAGAGGCTGGCATCAACCTGCTGTAACTGCGGCAGCGGCAGTTCGCACAGCGCGATAAAGTACTCCACCTCCACCAAAACACGGTAGCGGATCAGACCAAATTCAGAAAAGTAAGGGGCAAGGTCGCTGGTGTGGCGACGGTAGCGGCCATCTACTGGCGAAATAGCAGTAAGTGTTGTTAAGTTCATGTTTGAGGTGTGATTCTCCTGTTCAAAGATACACAGCTTTGCTACAGTAAGCCAATATGCAGGCCGTCAGTTTTATACTTTATACTTGCCAAGTATACTTTAGAAGTATAGCGATATGGCTTTAAGTGGTTATTATATAGCTTGTTATTAATCGAGAGTATGAATTTTTTGGCACCATGCTTGCATCAATGCTGCTCGTAATCATATCCTATCGGGGCCACTACCGTACTAAGTGGGGTATCATTACGTTTGTGCCAGATAGAGCCGGCTTAATATAAGGGCAGGCCTATTTATATTGGGACAACTTTTTTAGATACAAATCTTATCACTTAATTCGCACCGGATATATTTTGGACCAGCGTTTGAAAAAAAGAATACTAATGTGGGCTGGCGGCGTGCTAGCCTTCTTTTTACTGCTTGTTGTGCTGCTCTTTGCCTTCAGAAGCAGGGTGTTGAGCTACACCATAAATCGTGTAGTTGCTAAAGTAGAAAACAAGTACCCTGCCGATTTTACGATAGGCAGTGCAGAATTTGCCAGTTGGAACTCTGTCGTGCTTTCCGATATCTCTTTTGTCCCGCATCAACTGGATACCCTTTTTGTGACGGATAGTGTGCATGCTACTATAAGTGTGGGTTCTATCTTCAGGGGGCGTATTGTATTTAAGCGGCTGGAGGTAGCTAACAGTTATTTAACGGCAGTAAAGAAGGGCGATGTAACAAACTTTGGTTTCTTGTTTAAAGACGATGCGTCTGCAGCGCCGAAGGATACCACCAGCACGGGCCGTAACTATGGTGCGTTGCTGAACCGCGTTATAGAGACTGCCTTTGATAATGTGCCGGATCAGGTGGATTTTAAAAACCTGAATGCTTCTTACGTGTCTACCAACCGCACCATTGACATAAGAATGCCATACTTAAGAATGGATGATGGCAACATTGCGTCTGAAGTTTCTATACGTACCGATTCGCTTGTGAACCGCCTGCTTGTGCAGGGTACCATTGATCCTGATGATTACCGCATTGCCACCAGCCTCTATGCTGCCGACACAAACGGTATTCGCCTGCCTTATATTAAAAATAAATTTGATGCACAGGTAGCCTTTGATACGTTGCGCTTAAGCCTGAATGATAAAACCTTTCGGAAAGATGTGTTAACGGTGCGTGGTGCTGCAACGGTAGATAACCTGATGTTAAACCATCCTAAACTGGCTGATGAGGATATACAGGTAAAAGCAAGTGCTGTGGATTATGTGGTAAAGCTAGGGCCTAATCTTTTTGAGATTGATAGTCTGACAGAAGTGCGTGTTAATAAAGCTCGTGCCAATGTATATGCAGCTTATCAAAACGAAACTTCTAAAATCATCGACCTGAAGGTTAGCACGAAACAAGTACCGGCCAATAATTTCTTCGGTTCGTTGCCAGCTGGGTTGTTCGAAAACTTGGAGGGCATCAAAGCAAATGGTTGGCTGCAATACAAGCTGGGCTTCCACGTGAACATGGACAGTTTAGACTACCTGGTGTTCAACTCTGACCTGGATGCATCAAAAGACTTTAAAATTGTAGAGTGGGGAAACACGAATCTGCAGAAGATAAATGGCTCTTTCTCTCATACCGTGTATGAGTATGGCAAACCTGTTCGGACATTTACTGTAGGGCCGGCAAACGCTTTTTATAGTCCGATACATGAAATCTCGCCTTACCTGCGCAATGCCATTCTAACCGCAGAAGACGCTGGCTTCTATAGTCACAATGGTTTCCATGAAGAGGCGTTCCGACAAGCTATTATCAAGAACCTGGAAGAGGGAGAGTTTGCCCGCGGGGGCAGCACTATCTCCATGCAGCTGGTTAAGAACGTATTCCTGACCCGTAAGAAAACAGTGGCCCGTAAAGTGGAGGAAGCTATTATTGTGTGGCTGATGGAGAACCAGGATCTAGTATCGAAAAACCGCATGTTTGAAGTTTACCTGAACATCATTGAGTGGGGACCAGATGTATATGGTGCCAAAGATGCTTCTCGTTTTTATTTTGGTAAACAACCGTCAGAGCTAAACCTGGCTGAGGCTATCTTCCTGACTAGTATAATTCCGAGCCCTAAGCGCTATCGCTCTTCATTTGATAGTTATGGTAACCTGCGCAGCCATAAAGCAGGCTACTACCGCATGATTGGAGGTATGATGCGCCGCCGTGGTCTGGTTTCGCAGGAGGAGTATGAAAATCTCTACCCGAATGTACGCCTCTATGGCCGTGCCCGCGATTTAATTGTAACAGCACAAGATACTACTGCTGTGGACGAAGAGTCCTCACAGTATGAACTGGAAACAATAGACCTGCTCGACTTTTAAGCAGAGCAATATTCTAAAACGGCCTCCTGCTTTTCTGCATGAGGCCGTTTTATATTTGTAGCCAATCCAAAGTTGTTCGTATACTTACCTCCATGAAAAAGAAAGATACTACCCCCCGTCCTGTTGGGCTGATACCACGTGCAGGCGCATTGGCAGCACGGGCAGGCTTAGACTGGTTTCTGCTGGCACTTATCAGTATGATCGTGCTGGCTTACCTGTGGCCAGAAGGAGGAATAGACCGTGAGCCTCTTTCGTTGGGAGATGTGGCTGGTTATGGCGTGTCGGTTATCTTCTTTTTCTATGGTTTACGGCTGAGCCCTGAGAAGCTTAAAGCAGGCTTGAGTAACTGGAAGCTACACATGGTGGTGCAGCTAAGTACTTTTATACTTTTCCCACTGCTGATATTGCCATTGCACAGTTTGTTTAAGGGAACACCGCAGGAGACGCTGTGGCTTGGCGTATTTTATTTAGCCGCACTTCCGTCTACGGTTTCGTCTTCAGTGGTGATGGTGTCTATAGCAGGGGGAAACATTCCAGGCGCTATCTTCAATGCAAGTATCTCAAGCCTGATGGGTATTTTCATTACACCACTATGGATGGGCCTGTTCCTGACAAGCAGTTCTGGTGACTTTGATATGTGGGGCGTGATGGGCAAACTGATGGTACAGGTATTGTTGCCGGTGGTGCTAGGCATTCTGCTGCACCGCTATTGGGGCGAACTTGCTGAGCGCAACAAAGGTAGGTTGCGTGTCTTCGATCAAATTATCATTCTGCTTATTGTATATACTTCCTTCTGCGAGTCGTTTGCCCGAAAAATGTTTAGCGGCTTTAGTATAACCGACATACTTATACTTGGTGTTGCTATGGTTGGCTTATTCTTTTTGGTGTACAGCCTGATCTTTGGTATTACAAAACTCTTCGGCTTTAACCGTGAGAATCAGATTACAGCTATTTTCTGCGGCTCCAAGAAGTCGTTGGTGCACGGCACTGTTATGTCAAAAGTGCTCTTCCCAGAGGCTACTGTGGTCGGTATTATCCTGCTCCCGATCATGATGTACCATGCACTACAACTACTTATTGCCAGTATTATAGCACAGTCTGAGGCTAGAAAGGCGGCGAATTAGCAAGGATAATTTATGGCTTGAGAGGTAGATGCTGTTCCTCTGTTCTCTGTTATAGTTTAGGCTTAACCTCCTTTTCCGCAAGTTCCTTCCAGGTTGATAGAAAGGTATAGGTACAGCTGGAATGGTAGCCGTACTGTATTCAAACCTTTTTGATTACAAAAGCTAGAAGCTTCTGAAAACAATCTCAGTTCTCGGGTGGGGGTAGAGGCTCTCGAAGAAAGCGCCTTGTGCATGTTCCGGTGCCCGTAAGGGAAGCCTACAGCGGAGCGGTGGCTGCTTCAATTGCACAGCGCGATGCCCTTATTGAGGGACCATACCCCAGCCGTGAGCGCTCCAAAGCCAAAAGGTGAAACAATGGGTGTTTGGGAGCTGGAGGATGAAAGGCAGCTAGGAAAGATAGCTTGGTTGAAGGAAGCAGGAAGCAGAAGCAAAGGATTACGGCCAAAGCTGTACAGATGTGGCTCTTCGAGCCAGTAGAGCTGGAAGCTCTACACCATAGTAGGCACTAGCTGCAAGCTAGCTCCAGCGGGAGGCTATGAAAGTATAAACTATACTTAGCAGAGGCAGTCTGAGGCACAAGCGGACGCTTGCGGCAGAGAGGGACTAGAAAGAATAGCTTAGTTGAAGATGCTGGAAACAGCTGGAATGGAAGTATGGCTTTTGAAGTCAGTTGAGTACCAAAGTCTATTATAGGACACGAGTTAAAAATTCACGTCAGCGGAGTCCTTTGAAGCTACAAGCAGAAACGCATTTTAGACACTTACAGAACTACAAATACTTCAAGGTATAAAAAACAAATGCCTCCTACAGCAGCAGGAGGCATTTGGTAATGTATAAATAGATAACTTAAGCCATTTGCTTCTGTTTTTGAATTTGTGCTGCAGCAGCTTCCTCTTTATCCAAAAGCTTTTTATCAAGTATAAACGGGCCAAAAGGCAGGAGCGAGGCAATAACACCTGCCGCAGCCTTCAGCAGCGACCAACGGTGCACTAGCACTACCTGCAAAAGTGCCACCATGTACAGCACAAACAGCACGCCATGGGCCCATCCTAAATACTTTACGAATAGCGGCATATCAAACATATACTTCAGAGGCATAGCTACGCCGAGTAGCAGCAGGTAAGAGATACCTTCATAGATGCCTACCGTGCGCAGGCGTGAAATTGGAGTTTTCATGAAAACTTTAATTCTTGGTGAATGTTGCTGCCTTGCAACACACCAAAGGTACAAAACGTGCCCATCAAAGCACCTGAATTTCGACAAATGACACCTATAGGCGGTTGCTCAACGCATGGCAGAAGGTATCCTGGCAACAGGAAGCCTTGTTATGGCTGCTTCTCAGACGTAGCGGCTGCCTGAGCTGCAAATACTTCATTCTGTATTCCGAGCGAGAAACTGTGGATGGTGTCGAAGATCGCCTTTACAAAGTCTTCATCCAGTCCGGTGTCGCTCGCGATTTTCAACCTGTCTTCCACTATCTGCTGCCAGCGGTTAGCTTGGTAAATATCCAGGCTGTTCAGCCGCTTGTATTCCCCGATACGCTTCGATACGTCTGATCTCAGGAACAGTACGTTCAGTAATTCATTGTCGAGGCGGTCAATCAGGTTGCGCAGATCCTGTAGCTGCTCTGGTTGTGCCAGCCGCTCAGACTCCAGGTCTAAGACCGTTAAAAGTTTGTCGAGTCCCGCTGGCGTTACTTGCTGTGATGCATCACTAAGTGCTACATCAGGGTTGATATGCGTTTCTATCATCAAGCCATCCGCACCTAAGTGCAAGGCCTGCTGGCTTACCGTCTCAAGTAAATCACGCCTTCCTGCAATGTGACTTGGATCGCAGATCAAAGGTATGCCTAGTGCCAGATTGCGAATTTCCTGAATGGTTTGCCATTTGGGATGATTGCGGTAAGGTTTGTTGTTTGGTGTAGAGAAACCACGGTGTATCAGACCTAAATCAGTAATGCCAGCACGGTTCAGCCGTTCCAGTGCCCCCAGCCACAACTGTAGATCAGGATTAACAGGATTTTTAACAAGTACTGGTATGTCTACGCCTTGTAACGCGTCCGCTACCTCCTGCACCGAAAACGGGTTGACCGTAGTACGTGCGCCCACCCAAAGGATGTCCACCCCATGTTTCAAAGCCTCTTCCACGTGTTGCGTGTTGGCGACTTCCACAGCGGTAAGCAAGCCTGTTTCCTGTTTTACAGTCTTCAGCCACTCTAGCCCAATGGTGCCAACGCCTTCGAACAAACCCGGACGAGTGCGTGGTTTCCAAATGCCTGCTCTGAAAATAGATACACGATGGTCGTTTTTCAGGGCACGTGCTGTTTGAAGCATTTGATCTTCAGACTCGGCACTACAAGGCCCGGCTATAACGGTGGGCAGCGGACCGCCATTCAAGATCTTTGTTTTGGCAACTGTTTGTAAAGAAGTAGATGCGTTCATGGTTTTATTTTGGTTATAATTTCTTTAGATAGTTTGATTCTGTTGATAGCTTCTTGAAGCTGTTCGGTTGGAGCACAAAGGGAAAGGCGTACATAGCGGTTGCCTTGGCTGCCGAATATTTTACCGGGTGTCAGAAAGATTCCCAGCTCATACAGCAGCATATCCAGGTACTCTTCTACATCAGCTACCTCTTCCGGCACGCGTGCCCAGACAAACATACCTACTTGGTTAGGCGGGTATGTGCAGTTAATTTCCCGCAGCAGCTTATGTGCCAGTTGCCGCCGCTCAGCATAAACAGCATTGCGTTCTGCGTGCCAGGCAGGAGCGTTTTGCAGTGCAGCAATGGCCGCTTCCTGCACCGGTAGCAACTGCCCTGAATCGAGGTTGCTTTTCACAGCAAGTATGGCGGCAAGATATTCCTCCTGGCCCAGCACCGTGCCTACACGCCATCCGGCCATGTTGTGCGATTTGCTCAAAGAGTTTAGCTCAAGGCAGTTATCTTTAGCTCCGGCTATACTTAACAAGCTTAGTGGTGGCTCCTCGTGCAACACAAGGCTATAAGGATTATCGTTGATAAGCAGTAAATCGTGTTTTTGCGTTAGCGCTATGAGCCACTTAAAAGTAGAGGTATCAGCTGCCCGACCAGTAGGCATGTGCGGGTAATTCATCCACATCATTTTAATACCTCCGGCCTCTATAATCCTTTCCAGCTCCTGTTTCTGGGGAAGCCATTCAGTCGTTTCGTCCAGCGTATAAAGCACAGCTTCAGCGCCTGCCAAATGGGCAGCTGCCGCATAAGCAGGATAGCCCGGATTGGGCACCAGTACCTTATCACCCGGATTTAAAAATGCCATAGAGGTATGGAAAATACCTTCTTTAGAACCAGCCAATGGAAGCACCTCCTGCTCTGTGAGTGATACCTGGTATAGTTGTAGGTACCATTGCTGTATAGCCTGCTTTAGCCGAGATATTCCGCTATAAGATTGGTAACCATGGCTTGTCGCTTGCTGTGCCGACTGCATAAGAGCAGCGACAGTAGCTTCTGAAGGAGCTAAATCAGGGCTGCCAATACCAAGGTTAATAATGTGTTTCCCTTGTGCCTGTAGTGCCCGTACCTCTGCCAGTTTGCGAGAGAAGTAATACTCCTGCACCTGTTGTAGCCGGTTTGCTTTGGGTATGATCATCTTTTTATAGTATGGCAGTCTCCTGTGTTTCTTGTTGTGTGATAGGGGCAGGGAGAGCTGCTTTCTGCAGTAGCCCCAGTACATGCAGTTCTTCTAACAAAGGCCTGATGTGTGCGATTGCCTCCTGCAACTGCTCTATATGTGTTGCTTCTAACTCCGCTACCAGCTTTGCGCGAGAGTCTGCGGCGGGTAAAGTTTGTAACAGTTGTACCTCAACCTGATTTTTTTGTAGCAGGCTTAGCGCTAGTGTAAGGGTGGAGGTATGAAGCGGCTTCTGAAATACAAGTATAGCTTTGTTCGCAGTGGCTGGTGCAGCAGGCTCGCGTTGCAACAGCAGGAATCGTGTGAAGTTATTAGGAGTATCGGCAACCAGTTCCTGTAGTAACTCCAGCTTGTACCGGGATGCTGCTGCGCTGCCTGCAATGGCTGCTACACCTTGTAGTTGCTGCTCTTGTATCGCTTTGGCACTGTCAGCTGTATCATGTGTTTCCTGTGGTGTTAGGTGCGGATGCTGTTGCAGAAACCTGCTGCACTGCGCTAGTGCCACCGGGTGCGAGATAACAGTGTGAATGTCTTCTAGCTTTTGCCCTGGTAGTGCCATCAGGTTTTGATCTATGGGAAGCCACATTTCTGCTGTTGCAAGCAATTTGTGCTCCTGTAGCAATGTGTAATTAGGAAGCAGACTTCCGGCCAGAGTATTTTCTATCGCCATTACTGCTGCATCTACCTCTCCTTGAGCCAACGCAGCACAGAGGCTGCCGAAGGTGGTACAGGGCACAGTAGTAATCGCTTTGTTCGGGTGCAGTGCGTTAGCGGCTGCATCGTGAAAAGAGGAGGGGCCTCCTTGTATAGCAACATTGATTCTGTTCATGATCGAAAAAAGGTTTAAAAAGAAAAAGCCCCGCTTTTGGCGGGGCTTCTCTCGGTTTATACTTGGTCTGTGTGCAAACACAATAGCATTACCTGTGGAGCCCCGGCGGAGAACCAAAAAAGTAATAGCTAAAATAAAAAGTGTTATGCGACATCTTGTTTTTGCTTATGAGTTGTCAAGCTAAGCTTTAACGTTTGAACTTCCAATATAAAATTGCTTTTTCTATGCAACGGCCGAAGAAGATGCTCCCACACCTCCCTGCGTATCCTTACGATGTTGTTGTAATGCCTCCATCAACGACTTTACAAATTTGCTGTCCATGTCAGTATAGTCGTCGCGCTGGAGCCAGGCATCAAGTTCCTGTTGCCAGCGTTTGATTTGCAGACTTTCCTGTACATCACCCATCTGGTGCAAACTTATTTTCTGTGATACTTCGCGGCGGCGCAGCAAAAGATCTACTAAAGCTTTATCCATGCTGTCCATCTGCTGGCTTAAATCATCCAGCTGCTCTACCAGGTGGTTTGTACCATCTAATTTTACCTTTGTTTCGATCGCATTGATAAGCAAGTCAAGCTCCTGTGGCATCAGCTGTTGCTGTGCACTGCTTAATGCTTCAGCCGGACAAGTATGGGATTCAAACAGCAAGCCATCTGCACCAAGGTCGACTGCTTTCTGGCTAACAGGATATAACAGGCTTCGGCGTCCGGCAATATGTGTGGCGTCACAAAGTATAGGCAATTCCGGGTGCAACTCCTGTAGTTGCAGCACATGATCCCAGCGAGGGTGGCTGCGGTAAGGATACTGCTCATCGGCGGCAAAGCCACGGTTTATCACCCCAAGATCAGTAATGCCTGCATAGTTGAGGCGTTCTAAAGCACCTAACCAAAGGCCCAGATCAGGATAAACCGGGTTGTTAACCAGCACCGGCATGGCAGTTCCTTTCAATGCGCTAGCTATCTCTTCCATCGCAAAAGGGTTAACTGTAGCACGCCCACTGATAGTAAGTACATCTACGCCGTGTCGCATTGCTTCTTCTGCGTGTTGTGCATTAGCTACTTCGCAGGAAGTACGCAGGCCTGTTTCTTTTTTTACCATTGCAAGCCAGGTCAAACCCACCGTACCGACACCCTTAAATGAATTGGGGCGTGTGCGAGACTTCCAAATACCAGCTCTGAACACCTGAATGCCGTTGATGGCTTTAAGTTGTTGGGCTGTTTTCAGCATCTGTTCTTCGCTTTCGGCACTGCATGGTCCCGCAATCAGCACCAGTTTACCGTCTGCATTTCGGAAACTGCTTTTCTGTGCTACATTGATGGGTGTTCTACTTGCTCTCATGGTTATGGCATGTTAAATAATCTGCTCTTCTGTTTTTGATGTAGATTTTGGTTTGACAAAGGGTTTAAACAAAGAAGCCCCGCTTGTGGCGGGGCTCCCTTGGTGGTTTATACTTTACAACTTAATTCGCTGCTCAATACACTACCGCAGAAGCCCCGGAAGAGGCACCTTAAAGGAATTTGTATTATAAATGCAGGCGAGTAGTTGTAGCATGTCTTTGTTTTATCTACAGCAATTTTGGTGATAAAATCCATAATTGCAAATATTTTGAAATATTTTTCTCATTTTTTTAAACC
>NZ_JBHTLD010000133.1:0-14841 GCF_042678745.1 Pontibacter rugosus
ATTATTTTTTTTCAATTCTGATAGACAAAAAGTTCTTTACAAAGCTCTCGTCTGGTTCTTGTTTTGAATGGAGTGGGTAGGGACAGAAAGACACCTGCACGCCGATGCCGGCTATGTACAGGCCTGTCCACAAAAAAGAAAGGGGAAACGGGTTAGGCTACCTTCGGCGGTTGCCAGATGGAATAGGAAAGGGAGGAGACAAAACTACTCTTGTACAGGTCAACCTCGTGGCTTACCTCCTGCAAATCAGCGTATTCGACTACATCCGCACTTTGTGGCTGAAAATGAGTATGGCAGCAATGGCAGGCGCAAAATGGGGTGCATGGGTCTGCAGCATTGTCCTGATGGTCCTGGTGTAAACCAACTACAGCCATTACCTGTCTTTCACTGCGTACCGCATTTGCCTTGTCCGGGCATGGTTTCAGGGAAAGCGCCAGCAAAAGCAGGATCAGTATGTAGAGTAGAGACTTCATTCAAAAACAAAGTTAAGAAAAAAATAATGCAATTCCATTGCAAATGGTAAAGCGTTCTGCTTCCAAAGCGGCCCTGTCCAGTTGAAGTAGCAAAGCCAGCGCAGGTCGAAGAGCAATCCACGTCCTCCTGAGTCAGGGCATTGTCGGCGTGCACCGCAAAGCGCTTAGGTTTTTTCTCCCTTCAGGCTTGTCATGGTCAGTGGTCGGGGGATTCCATGTAACAGGCCTCGTCCTCAAACTCGATGTCGATAGTGGCGTGGGACACGTGCTTGCCCCTCAGCAACTCCTTGATCCTGTTTTTTATTCTGATAATATCCGGAATACCGGAGAGCCTGTCCACCGTAACGTGAATCATGAACACCTGGTTTTCCTCATTTAGCGTCCACAGGTGGGTGTGGTGTGTGGAAGTCACGTGTTCGATGCCCAGGATATTTTCTTTCAGTTCGCCCAGGTCCACCTCCTGGGGGGCGCCCTGTAGGAACACGTACATCGTCTCCCGCAGCCTTGTAACCACGTTCCACAGGATAAATGCGGCGATGGCCAGCGAGAGAATAGGGTCCAGCACATGGATGTCCCAGAACATGCTGCTGCTGCTGGTGATGAGGATCGCCACCCAACCCATCACGTCCTCAATCAGGTGCCAAGACAGGACCTTCTCATTCATTGACTCGTGTTTCTTGAGCCGCAGCGCTGCCACACCGTTCACCGCCACGCCAATGATGGCGAAGATGAGCATTCCGTTCGCATCCGTGTACTTCGGCTCGATGATCCGCTGCACACCTTGGTAAATGACAAAGACAGAACCCAGCACCCAGCACCAGCACAATACTGTTGATGAGCGCTCCGAGCAGGGAGAAGCGCTTGTAGCCGAAGGTAAACTTCTCGTCGGCGTTCTTATCGGATTTCTTCTGCAGGTACCACGAAACGCCCAGCGACAGGCTATCCCCCAGGTCATGCAGCGCATCGGAGATGATGGCAACGCTGTTAACGTAGAAGCCCCCGATAATCTCAAAGATGGTGAACCCGATATTGAGGAAGAAGGCGAAAGCTATGTTCTTTGAAGCTCCATGAGCATGTGAGTAGTCGTGTCCCATAGGCAACGTGTTATTTTAGTTATGTCAGTTCCTTATACCGGAGAACTGTATTAGCAGTTTAAATGTCGACTTTGTCAGGATGTATCGCTCTGAAAAAGCGTGTGTTATAAAAGCCTAATCTATGGGACAACACAAGTTAGTTTTAAACATGCCTCAGACCAAAGTCAACCTGCTAACACATCCTTTCCAACCTCTCACTTGTGTGGCGGCGGTAAATCATAGCTGATGCTCTCTTCATGCAGGCCCCTGTATTGTTGATCAGCCTTTGCAGGATTTAAACTATTCACGAATCAACTTTCCCCTTATCAGCAACAGTGCCTGGGAGACCAAACCCAGCACAGGAAGCTCTATCAACGGATCAATCACCAAAGCCAAGGCAATGAGCGGCGTGTCCGGAAAGGCGGCAACGGCTATTGCCAGCGAGACAGGGGAGTTTCTGGCCAACGTGGTCAGGCTCAGGCTTGCTCCGTCCCCGTAGCTGAGCCTGACCCAACGGCTGGCAAGGCGACCAACGGTGAAGTTGACGGCAAAGAAGAGCAGCAGGGGGATCAGCATGATGTACACCACCTCCAGGTTATTTAGCAGCGCACCTCCCTCGGAGGCGAACATGGCCATGATGGCCAGCCCCAGGAACAGGACTTGTGCCGACTCAAAGGCAGGAAGGAGCCGTTCCTCGAAAAGGGGCTGTCTGCCTGAGCGGAGCAGTAACAACCTGGTGACTTGGGCGAGGACAAAGGGAAGAACGATCACCAGCACAGTGCTCTCCAGCAAAGCCTCTACCGGCAGCATACCTGTCTGGTTAAAGAACAGCAGCAGGTAGATGGGCAGCAGCACCACCTGCAGCACCAGGTTCAGCGGGAGAATGGAAGCCGAGAGTACCGTGTTACCTTTCGCAATGCCCGTAAAAATGATGTACCAGTCTGTGCAGGGCGTCACCATCAGCATGACGAAACCAATCCAGAGCGCCTGCTGACCGGACAGGAATACGTGGCCCAAGAGGTAAGCCAGCAGCGGTGTCCACACAAAGTTTATGGCAAGGCTCAGCAGTACAAATTTTCTATGCCGGAACCCTTTCATAAGTCCTTGCAGGGGCATGGCCAAAAACAGGCCGTAGAGCATCAGCATCAGGAAGGGGATGATCAGAGAGGTTGCGTGTGCTGCAACGAGAGGGATTTGGGCAAGCAGCAAACCGAGCAGCACTGCCAGCAGGATGATCAGGGTGTGGAGTTTATTGAGAAGACTCATTCAATGTTTGTCATCTTGCATATCATTACACAAGCGGTAGGTGCACACCGGCGTACTATCCGCTAAAACGAAATGACCCGCTTAAAGGATAGAGCGGCTGGTGCATAAAGGTAGATTAATTCTAATCAGTGACAAGTTCTTCCTCTTTCCCGTACCACTTCCTCTTAAACCAGAAGGCGGCATTCACCAGCAGTATCAGCGCAGGCACCTCCACCAGCGGACCAATCACGCCAGCGAAGGCCTGCCCGGAGTTGATGCCGAAGATGCCGATGGCAACGGCAATGGCCAGTTCGAAGTTGTTGCCTGTGGCAGTAAAGGAAATGGCTGTGTTCTTAGCGTAGTCAGCGCCAAGCTTCTTTGCAAGAAGGAAGGAGATGAAAAACATGATGGCGAAGTACAGCACCAGCGGCACCGCTATCCGAAGCGCATCAAACGGGATTTGCACGATCAGCTCCCCTTTGAGGCTGAACATCAGCACGATGGTGAACAAAAGGGCAACGAGTGTGATGGGTGAGATGAAGGGGATATACTTGTTGTTGAACCATTCCATCCCTTTAAGCCGAATCAACCCGTAGCGGCTCACGACACCCGCAAAAAACGGGATGCCCAAATATAGCAGCACGCTCTCGGCAATCTGTCCGATGGTGATGCTTATCTCGGAACTCTCAACCCCGAAGTAGGGCGGCAGCACCGAGATGAACAGGTAGGCGTACAGGCTGTAGAAGAATATCTGGAAGACGCTGTTGAGCGCCACCAGCCCTGCGGCATACTCCCGGCTACCCTCCGCCAACTCGTTCCACACCATCACCATGGCGATGCAACGGGCGATGCCGATAAGTATCAGCCCCACCATGTACTCGGGCTGGTCACGGAAGAAAAGTATGGCCAGAAAGAACATCAGCAGCGGGCCGATAACCCAGTTGAGCAAGAGCGAGATGCTCAGAATCTTCACGTTCCGGAACACCTCCCCCATCTGCTCATAGCGCACCTTGGCCAGCGGCGGGTACATCATCAGGATAAGGCCGATGGCCAGCGGCACGTTCGTGGTTCCGCTGGACAGGGAGTTGATGAAGCCGGAGGACTCGGGCAGGAAGTAGCCGATGCCCACGCCAAGGAACATGGCCAGGAATATCCACAGGGTCAGGTAGCGGTCAAAGAACCGCAGTTGCTTCCGCTGGTGGGTGGGGGCGCAGTTAGTAGCACTCATATCTTCTGTTTTTTAGCAGCCTTTTCTCAGGTTCTCGGCATACTCATTGGGCAGGACGCTTTCCTCAACGGCTCTTGCCGCCCTCTCATAATCGTACTTGAAGCGGATGAACTCCACCTGCACGCTTTCCTTGTCCAGCACGGAACTGTTGTCGTTTACCGTCAGCAGCACGTAGCCGCCACGGTTGTCCCCGTCCTTGGGCTTGCCCACCGAGCCGATGTTGATGGCGTGGCGGAAATGGCTTTGCCCTTCCTCTCCTGAGTCCAGTACCCGGTGGTAGGGCTTGTGCGTGTGCCCGAAGCACAGGATGTCGGCATCGGCATCGGTCATGATACGAAGCGTCCCTGTCCTCAAAGAGGTACTCGTTTATCTTCCTCGGGCTTCCGTGCACCAGCAGCAGGTTGAGCCTGTCCTCGTTCAACTGGTACTCCACCCGGATGTGCGCTGGCAGCGTGCGCAGGTACTGGCGCTGCTCCGGCTTCATGATTTGGTTGGTGAAGGAGACGGAGACGGAGCCGTTGGACTTCTCCTGGTCAGTCTTGTAGGCGCAGCCGCACTCGCTACTCATCCTGCCAATACCAAAGTCGTAGTTTCCCGCGATGGTGGGGATGTTGCGTCTCCTGATCTCGTCCACCACCTCGTTTGCCCACACGTTGTAGCCCACCAGGTCGCCGAGGCAGTAAATGAAATCGGGCCTGCGGGAATCCACATCGGCGAAGAATGCCTCCAAGGCAGGCAGGTTGGCGTGGATGTCGCTGAACAGCGCTATCTTACTCATGGTGTCTTATGCAGTTGATGTCAAGTGTTATTAGCAGCCGCCACCACCGGGCGTGCAGGCGTTGCCTGTGGCTATTACTTGAAGCTGTTCCAGCGGGATGCCGCACTTGTCCGGGGCAAGGCAGTTGGTCGTCTTTGCCAGCAGCACGAAGCTTCTGACGTTAAAACCGAGGCCGTACCTGCCGATGGTCTCCCCCTGATACTCCACCTCGATTTCGAGGTCCTCCATGCCCAGTACTTTCTCGGAGAGGGCGATGATATCGAGCAGCTTCTGCGGCTTTAGCCTGTGGTCGAAGTCGTTGGCGTTCCAAAGCTGGAAATTGGCCACCTCCTCATTTCGCACGGTACCCCCGCAGTCGATGAAGTTCCTGGTGACCACGCCCACCTCGGTGACATGGAAGTTCTCCGGAACCTTCGCTCCGTTCTCCAGCTCAAAGTTTACCGCATCGGCGGTTTGCAGGATATTTTTTACCTCTGACAGTTTCATGGTACTGCTTGATGTTTAACAACAGTTTGGCTGCTGGCTTTTGACGCCAGCAAGCACGTTTGAAAAATAGGCGGCTAAGGTCTCAAAGGAGCTATGTGGCTTTAAGTGCACCCAAATGCTACCTCAAGTATTCCGCCTTTTGTGTGCAGAGAACTACCCGCAACAGCTTTTGTCTTCCTGTATAGGTGGGCAAGGCACGGTGCCGTAGCTACAGAACACGCAGCAGTCGCCCTGCTTGGGCTTCAAAACAGTTTCGCACTTCTCGCACTGATAGAAGTACTGACACGCGTCCGTGGGCATTTGCTCTTCCTTCTGGTGCCCGCAGTTGGGGCAGGTAATCGTGGACTGGAGTACGGTAGCCATTACTTTTTCTTAATTTCGGTTACTTTGTAGCCTGTGGCCAGCACAGCCTTCTCAATCTGCTTCACGTCCGTCTTGGTCTTGTCAAACTGCACCAGCGTATTGCCGTCGGCGTAGGAAGTCTCCACCTTCAGGATACCGGCCAGCTTGTTCACCTCGCTGTTCACGTGCCCTTCGCAGCCAGCGCAGGTCATTCCCTTTATCTTTATTTCCACCGTCTGCACGTTTGCTTTGTCAGCGGTTACTTGCTGGCCTTGTGTCTGCGGGTAGAAGACATAGGCGTAGGAAGGGAAAGCCAGCATCACAGCGGCAAACACGGTTACAATGGAAAGAAAGGCTTCGGTTTGCATAAAGTTGGGTTTAGGGGTTGTTTCACAATCACAGTCAATCTTGCGGGCAGGCTTCAGCTTCTGATACCAGGCAAAGCCTAACACCAGCGCCGTAACACCAATCAGGTAAGGGCGCAGCGGCTCCAGCCAAGAAAAGGAGGCGGCCATGCCGCTGGTTCCGGCCATGATGGCCAGCAGAGGGGTAATGCAGCACAGGGAGGCTCCCAACGCTGCCAGCAGGCCTGCACCGACCCAAGCCTTTGTGGCAGGGGTTTCCTGATTATCCATGTAAGGTAGTTCCTGGTTTCTCATAAGGCGGTGTCTACAGTGGCGCTTGTAAGCAAGTCAAAGTGCGGCTGGAGCAGCTTTTCGGCTTCAGGGGTGAGCGCGTAGAAAATGGTCTGGCCGGTCTTCTTTGTGGTGACAAGGCTGCCCTCTTTCAGCTTGCGCAGGTGCTGGGAGATGGCGGGAACAGTCATCTCCAGAATATCGCTGATGTCGCAGGGGCACAGCTCCCCTTCCTCCTTCAACAGGAAAAGGATTTTCAGGCGAACCTCATTTCCCGCAAGGCTTAGGGCGCCGGCAAGGAGCCTGACAGGGTCTTTCAAGTCCTCCATTCGCTTCTTGCACGAGTTTATCTGCTTCTCGTTGGCGTAAACCCTGATGCAGGGGGACGGTTTTTCTTTCTCCATGGGTAAGGGTTTTCTTTCCGGTACAGAAAGGTAACACCGCAAAAGTACGGCAAATTCATTATTTAAGAAAATACTTAAATACAATGGCTGCCTTACGCCATGTAGCTCACGTCGGAAGCCATAGTGGGGTAGCTGAAAAGGAAGCTCTTCAGGTCTCTTGCCTTCATGCCCGCCTTCATCGCCACAGCAAAAACATTTATTGTTTCCTCTGCCTGCGGCCCCACCAGGTGCGCTCCAAGTATACTCCCGTCCGTTTTGCTCACCAGCACCTTGTAGGCGTAGGCAGGGGCGCGGTGCCTCCTGCCGTTAAACCACTGCCTTGCGTCATGCGTGTTCACCTTGTAATCCAGCCCCTGCTCTTTCGCCTGCCTCTCGGTCAGCCCCACAGAGGCCAGTGACGGAATGGTGAAGACCACCGTGGGTATCTCCGGGTAGTTCACCTTTTTGCTGTTGCCCTTGATGACGTTTGCCGACAGAAAGTGGCCCTCGTAAACGGCTACAGGCGTTAAGGGCAAGCCTTCTGTATCGGCCACGTCTCCGGCAGCATACACGCGGGGGTTGGAGGTGCTTTGCAGGTACTCGTTCACGTCAATGCCCTTTCTGCCGTGCCTTACGTTGCCTTTGTTCAGGTCAAGCTGCCCTACTTCCGGCACGCGCCCTATGGCGCTCACCACCAGCCCCGTTTCAAGGGTTCCCCTGCCTGCCTCGCCTTCCAGGCTGACTTCGTACTCGTTGGCCTTCTGCGTGATGCGCTGCACCTCGCAGTTCAGTCTTATGTCAATGCCTGCCTCTTTGGACACGCGCACCAGTTCGTCCACCATGTCCTGCTCAAAGTGCTTCAGGGGGCGGGGGCCGTGCTCTATAATGGTGACGCGGGAGCCTGCGCGTGCGGCAAGGTGGGCAAACTCAAAGGAAATGTAGCCGCCCCCCAGAAAGGTAATGTGCTCCGGCAGCGCCTCAAGATTCAGGAAGTCGTCGCTGGTGATGGTGTGCTCTGCCCCTGGGACCTCCAGCTCCCTTGGGCGTGCGCCCGTGACAATCACTATCTTTTCAGCGGAAACAGTTTCTTGACCAATCTGTAGGGTGGATTCATCCAGAAAGGCGGCGGGTGCGTGGTAGGTGTCTATACCGGCCTTTTCAAATCCCTTTTCCATGTTTTCGGGTACAGGTGCCGTGAACGTCTCCTTGAATTTCATCAGCTCCTGCCAGTTCACCTCCACGTCTCCGGTGAGCCCTTTCCCAAGGTGCAGCCGCACTTGCTCGCGCAGGCTGGCCGCGTCTATGAGCACTTTCTTGGGGTCACACCCCCGCAGAGCGCAGGTTCCGCCGTAGGGCCTGAAATCAGTGATGGCGGTCTTCAGTCCTTTTATCGCGCACTTTTTGGCCACGGCGGCACCGGCCATCCCGGCACCTATCACCAACACGTCGTACTTTTTCATCTGCATTGTATTTAAGTATTTGCTTAAATACAGCGGTTCCGGAAATTTTGTTTTGTCCTTAGCTGTGTAAGGTGCAGCGGATTGCTGTAGGGTATGGCTTCAAACAAACAGCGGTTATAGTTTTCATGCAGCTGTCTACTTCTGTTCTTAAGCATATTTATTCGGATCAAGCGTACCAACACTCCCAAATTGCTCCCCTCTTTCTTATGAAGTCATAATTGATAGCGTACCGGTGCCAATGCACTCCAGATAAATGGACGCTCCTAAATAAAGGATTTTAATTCTTCCGAATTAATCTGCTTGGTTTGAGACGAAAAACAAAAGAGAGCAGCCCCACAGGTTGCTCTCTTTATTGAATTTTACTTCTTTTTGCAACAGGATGGTACAGCCGCTGTAGTTGTGTTTGTAGCTACAACCGCAACTGTTGCCGTTGTCTCTGCCGCCTTTTCCTTCTTTGCCTCGTCCTTCACCAGTGGGCAGTCAGTCGTGTCTTTCAACTTGCACTCCTTCACCAGCGGGCAATCTGGTGTGCCCTTCAACGGGCAATCCTGTGACTGGCCATTGCCGGCGAACGCAAAGAACGAGCCGCCAGCCAGCATCAAGGTTGCTGTTGCAATTCCTAAAAACCTTTGTTTCATAATTTTAATCATTGAGTGCTCAGTTGGGTAAGGCAACAAAGCTGATGATACAAAGCAACCGTACCTTGCTTCTGGATTTAAGCTGCCATTGCCTCACATTTGTCGGCACATTCCCTGCAAACTCGGGCGCACTCCCGGCACACCTCACTGTCAAACTTGGCGCACTCATCTGCGCAATCCCTGCATACCTGGGCGCACACCCGGGTTACCTGCCCCACATAGTCTGATTTGGCCGCGCACATGTTGGCGCATGCCGTGGCAATGGCAATGGTGTCCAGGCACAGCTTGTGGCACTGCTCCATGTCAGGCTCTCCCATGTGCTGGTCCAGGCAGACTCTGCTGGCGGTGACGGCGCTGTAACAGGAATCGATGCAGGACTGCATTTCTTGGCTGATGTTTTTCATAGCTTGTTGTTTTAGGTTTTTTGATTTAAACGGTTTAAGTGGGGCTTCCTACCCCGGCGGCCTCTAACTGCTCACGGCTCACGCCCCTGTCTGCGCAGCAGGAGAGCAGCTCTCCGTTCACCACCACCGCTGGCAGAGAGGTAATGTTGTACTCTTTCACTTTGCTCACGCACTCTTTTGTGTCGCACTGCTGGGCGAGGTCATAAACTGTCACGTCACATGATTCACAGGCCATTGACTGCACCATTTCCACTACCGGTTCACAAACAGAGCACCCCGCGGTGAACACTTCTATTTTTCTCTTTGCCATAGTCGTAAACTTTAAACTTAAGCAAAGCTACAGCTGGGGCGGGGGTGGTCTGCAAGCAGTTGCGGCTAACTTTTTTGCTGGTTTGCCTTCATCTGGTCATAAACAGCCTGAATCTCCTTCATCTTGGCTGTCAGCTCATCAAGGCTTAGGTCTGGAAACTGCTTCCGTAGCAGCTCTATGGTGTTTTCCTGTCCGCAATCCCCCGTGCAAGCTTCCATTGTCTCTGACAGCTTGGCGGCCAGGGACTTTCTGAATGTCTCGTCCAGCAGCAGGAATTGAGCGGTGCTAAGTGCTTTGCCAGCCGCTTTGAATTGCACCAGCACCTCTTCAGGGTCTCTGTCATTGTCAAGCATCTTGATAATGCCGTCCAATTGTCCTTTTATGGTATTCAGCCTGGTTTTAATATCCCTTGTCAAGTCCTTTTGCAGCATGTTATTTGATTTTATGAAATATAACCAGGGTAGCAGGGTGGTCTGCAAACAATTTAAACAGTTTTTTAAGGGCGGTTGGATTCAGCTAAGTGGTGGACTCGTGTTTGTATGGTACTGTAGATACAGCAGCCACTTTGACCATTATACCAGAAATAGAGCCCGAATGGAGTGGAAGGGTAGTGCTTCGGCAGTAACCTAGGAAGAAAGCTCACTAGCCACACCCACTTTCCTTAAATATTTTTTAGAGCTGCGCGAAGCAGGCTAGGCCACTTGCGTGTGGGCTAATTATTTTTAACTGCTTCTATTTATCATAATCATTCTTATCAGCTATTGAACAAGAAGGCCTTTCTCCTGACTTCTCATTTACTACCGTTCCCCCTTCATTCCCCTTTTGTAGCCAACGATAAGACTATAAGAATGGAAGGCAGGTTGGTCATAAACTTCTCCTCATGATTCATCACCCCATCCTTTACACTTTGAAAGCCAGTCAGTAGCAGCTGGTGGTAAACTGCACCGGCGGCTGCCCTCCCCGACAAACTTTGCTCCCACCGTCCAGCTCTCAGGCAAATGAGCAGCATTTGCCTGAGAGCTGGACGTCGCTTGTCACCCTTCCGCCATCCGCATCATTGCGCTACGCTTCCTTCTTCGGCTGCCAGAAAAGCGACTTTCCCGATCGCGAGCCAAAGCAAGCGCCCAAAATCTATTGCGAAACAAACATAGTAAGCAAGGTAATCTGAGTAAACACAATAACTACTACAAAAGGGGAAAGAAGGTGGAACGCTATGCAAAACTACTTCCACAAAGCTGTGCCTGTCAGTGGAGCCTGTCCAGCAGCAACCGGAGGCCAGTGTACTCCGGTTGCCCCAGCACGTTCAGCTCTCCCCCGGTGGCTAGTTCCAGCGCCCTGTGGCACTGTGCCAGCCTGCCGAGCATCGGCTGAATCTGCTGGTTATAGTAGTTGAAGAAGTTGAAAATGTCCCGCGTGGAGCAGGGCAGCTTGTAGCCGGCGCTGGAGGAGACGATAAGCACGCCCTCGTCCCGCACCGGCCCCACCACCAGCGAGCGGAAGCGGTGTTCCGTGTAACTCTCATACTTATAGGAGTTGAGGTGCTGGAGCAGCTCGTAGGTGTGGATGAAGCGGGTCCGGTAGTTGTAGGTAAACACCATCAGCAGGTACTCCACCAACACCATCCGGCTCCGGATGACGGGGTCCTCGCTGCCCGCGTGCCGCTCGAGGTAGTCCCGCGCCCGCAGCTGCGCCGCCGCTGTGACGGCCTCGTCCTGCGCATCCACTGCCATGCCCTCTGTGTCCACGGTGTAGGGCACGTACCCCTCCGGCCAGCGGATTACCCCCGCGCCCTGACTCGCCAGCTCCTGCTCCACATCCACCGCTGACAGCCCGGCGTGAAACAAATTCAGGCTTTCGCCCAGGAAGCCCGCCAGCTGCAGCAGCCCCGCCTCCGCTGCATGGGAGAAAGTAAAGGTGGCCGGGGAGAAAAGGTCCACCTGGTGGTTCTCGTGGATGTAGCGGCGGAAGCTCTCCATGAACTCCGGCGTGCCCAGCTCATCGGCCACGATGCTCAGGTTCGGGACGGTGCGGTAGAGGTTGTTGTAGATAAGGCCCGAGAGGAACTTGTAGAAGGTACCCTTGTACTGGAGTGGCGACTTCTGGTGCAGCTTGCGCTTGTCCACTAGGAGTGCATGGAAGGAAAAGCCCAGTGACTTGAGCTCCTCCAGGAACTCTTGCCGCTGCGCCTCAAACAGGGGGCCATCCCCAAAGCGGATGTCACCGCCCGGGAAGTGACGCTCCCGGATACGGCGGAACCCCTCCTCCACTTCCCTTCTGTTTCCTTCCTCCACCAGCACAACCGTGACAGAGAAGTGTGTGCCGCCGGGACCGCCGCAGCGAAAGCCATGCGCCCCCGCCACGGAGGCAAAACCAACCTTTGCCATATTCTACTATATATAGTGTACCTCTGCCGGGGACAGTTTCCGGCGCCGCTCTGAAGATACTAATAATATTTGCTTTTGCTATATTCTGCTAATGAGATTGGGGAATGCCGTTTTGTCACGGCGGCGGCTTGAGGTGTTGTATTTCTTGAGCGGGCATCTTTCGAGCGTGACGTTTACCGGAAGGCTCCCCCTCCTGGCAGACAAGGTAACTGGTTCTTTACAGAAGGGAGAGAAGCAGGCAGGTCCTTCGTTCGGCAAGGGGCCCCGGGGCCAGGCATTGTGTTTTGTACAGAAGGGCTGCCAACTGTGTAAGTGTCACCCCTTGCTGAGGGGAATTACACAATCGCCGGGAGGTGTTTTACATTTCTACTACGTTCGTTGTAGAAATGTAAAACAACCCGTACCTTTGGGAAAACATCAAACAGACAGGCGATGGAAGAGCAGCAATACGTGGTCTACTACCGCGTCTCCACCAAGAAGCAGGGCGAGTCCGGCCTGGGCCTGGAGGCGCAGCGCACCTATGTCCGGCACTTCTACTCGGACAAGAACATCATCGGGGAGTTCACCGAGAAGATAAGCGGCAAGGACATCGCCAACCGCCCGCGCCTCCTGGAGGCCCTGGAGCTTTGCAGGCGGAAGCAGGCGACGCTCGTCGTGGCCAAGATTGACCGCCTGAGCAGGAACACGGAGCAGGCGCTGAGCATCTACCGCGAGCTGGAGGGCAGGCTGGAGAGCTGCGATATCCCGAACCTGGACAAGTTCACCCTCACGCTGTTCATGGCCATCGCCGACCGGGAGCGGGAGCTGATCGGCATCCGGACAAAAGCGGCGCTGGATGAGAAGATAAAGCTGACGGGAGAGTGGCGCAAACCCTCAGAGGCCTTCCGGACGGGTGCCGCCTCCGCAGAGGGGACCCGGGTGCTGCAGTACAATGCCAGGGTCAATGAGAACAACAAGCGGGCAGCGGCCCTCATCCAGTTCCTGCGCAGCACCAAAGTGAACGTTACAGGCAGCGAGGGACAGGTGACAGGCAAAGCGGAGATGCCCTGGAAGGAGATAGCCTGGAAACTGAACGAGGCGGGTTTCAGGGCCAGCCGGGGAGGGCTGTTCCAAGCAACGCAGGTGCAGCGGATCCACCACCGGATGACTGCTCAGCAGGGCTCTCCCCTGGAGAAGCCCTTTTCATAGCTGATGTGTAAGCTTATGTTAAGTAAGGAGTGCTTTATGCTTGTTGCCTACTATGGAAAGCTCCTCTTAAATCAGCCTGAACTGTGCCAGCTTGCCGTTCACAGGTTTCCTGGTGTGGTAGTATAAAGTAAAAAGAAGAAACCGAAGAAGGCTTCATCTATCGGAGATTACCACCAGCAAAGCCCCACAGAAGACGGAGCTACATCTATATAATTTTTAGCAGGTTAAACTATTGTCTCTTTTTAAGCAGAATTCATAACCAAAGCACACAACTGTTGAAAACCCACATGAAGACTCGACTGTCATTGTAGGGTTTTACCATTCATGTCAGGATTAAGAGCTGCTACAAACCAATAGCCTATAGATAATTTGAAGTTCTTTCTGATACTTCCCCTGGAAAGCTGTACCATACCAAAGAGCATCAACTGCAAGCATCTCGCAAGCCATGAGCTGCACCTTTACACGGCCCCTCCGGTATGCGAGTAGCGCACGGGAACTTTGCGTTTTCGCATCAACTTATCTGTTTTGTTGTTATTTAGTCTCCATATGAAAAAGCCTGATACGGCCAGCAGCCCCGGCA
Source organism: Pontibacter rugosus (assembly GCF_042678745.1). Classification (NCBI taxonomy): domain Bacteria; kingdom Pseudomonadati; phylum Bacteroidota; class Cytophagia; order Cytophagales; family Hymenobacteraceae; genus Pontibacter; species Pontibacter rugosus. The sequence continues at coordinate 13,608 of NZ_JBHTLD010000133.1, forward strand.
TTAAACCGAAGAAACAGTAAATAAGCTTTACTGCAGGGCCGGCATAGTCGCCGAAGTGCAGCGGCTTGAACACCAGCAGCATGCGTTCGTTCCAGGGCTTGTCTCGGGCAAGATTTACGGCCTTCACCCCGCCGGAACTTAGGTCCACCTGTATGTCACTAGAGGTAGACCCGTAGTATGCGGGATCTGATTTGTGTCTTCCGAGGATGGAGAACGCCCCGCCTGCGAAGCGGAGGTAACTGATTTCAAATTCCGGATACTCCCCTCTTACTTGCTTAAGCACAGCGTCCACGGACATTATTCCTGATGGAGCATCCTCTGCAGCACCAGCACTGGCAGGGACAAGAGCGCTTTGTACAATGGTAAAAGCAATCCAGCTACCGGTAACACTTAGAAGTAGGTTAAATACCAAGCTCCACACCCCAATTACCCGGTGCAGACTGGAGAAAAAAGAGCGGCTGCTTTTAAAGGAAACGCGCTGCCGGAAAGAAAGTACCTTCCAAATGGATCTGCGGTAAAGGATAGAGCCGGTGATAGAGAGCACGATCAGGGACAGTCCGCCCAGCAGCACTAGTATTTTTCCCGGTGTGCCGGAGAGCAGGTTGTAGTGAAGATCAAGTAGTACATGCACCAGGCGCTTGTCCGCACGCGCCACGGTTGCCAGTGCTTTCCCTGTTTGTGGGTGCACAAAAATCCATTTACGGATGCCATCTTTCCTGATCTCATACTTCAGTGCCTGGTTCGGGCCTTTAGGAAGCTCGGGCACCCGAATGTCACTGCCAGGGTAAGCCTGCAGGATCCGCTTTATGGAGTTGTCTATCCTAAGGCCGGCAGCAGGTGCCTCCAAAGTGGAGTGGCTGGCGAATTGTGCATGGTCAATCTCATGATGGAATACCAGCACCGATCCCGTGATACTTGAGATCAACAGGAAGATTCCTGCCAACAGCCCCAGCCAATGATGGATGGAGAAAGTCCTTTTCACCCGCTTCTTCAAAATCTTAGTTTGTATCCTGTTTCCTACAGGCAGCTTTCGCAAGGCTATCTTCCGAAAGCTGCCTGTCCTGCTATAATGATGCAATGCAAATCTATGCGGGAATCACCTAATGTCAAAGCTTATTTAAAATTAATCTAAATAAGCTCTTGCCTTTTTGTTTTTCAGCCTTACTTTTGTCCAACCAACTTATTTATAATTATTCTAAATAATAACTGATGAAAAAACTTTTACCACTGCTGG
>NZ_JBHTLD010000134.1:0-14675 GCF_042678745.1 Pontibacter rugosus
ATAGTGCGTGTTAGTTTCTCATTATTTGGACGAATCTTAGTATAAGCAGTGTGTAGAGGTACATTTATGTGTTCCATTGAAAGCAGCAGGTGCTTGAAAATCTAAGTGCAAAAACAAAGAGATTATCTTTAGCAGACCCATTAACCATGCGTCGTAAAGTATGCAAATTTCTCCTGCTAAACCAGGGAGGTAAAAGTAGAGGAAAGCTAAAAAAGAAAAAGCCGGACAACTTACGTTGTCCGGCTTCTAAAGGCATTAAAAGTATCTATATAGCGGCTTCTTTTACTTTAGAGCCAGAGAAACCATAGTACATGATGTATAAGTAGCACACCAGCGGTATAAGGAACGATAGCTGAAGGTTGCCTGTAATGTCGGCCACAATGCCCTGCAAAGGCGGAACTATAGCACCGCCCACTATGGCCATGACAAGTAAAGAGGAGCCCTGGCTTGTATGTACACCTAAATCTTTAACGGCTAGCGTAAAAATGGTAGGGAACATGATGGAGTTGAACAAGCCGATAGAGATAACTGACCACATGGCTATGGAGCCTTCTGTGAAGCAGGTTAATAACAACAGTACCACTACTGTTCCGGCAAAATAGCCCAGTGTTTTGCTGGGTATAAAGCGCCCCAGCATCAGTACCACAAAATTCAACGCAATCAGACCTAAGGCTATCAGCGCCTCTTCCATGCCATAAGCAGTGTATAGTAACACAAACACTACAGCTGCAATACCTGCAATAATCAAGTACTTATAGCTGGTGTTGCGCATGTTAGATAGGGCAACTGCACCAAAGAAACGACCTACCATAGCCCCACCCCAGTAAAATGCCAGAAAGTGTCCGGCCTGTGTTTCATTCAGACCTGCAATCTCAGGTAGTATAAAAAAGTTGATGAGCGTGCTGCCTATGGCAACTTCTCCACCTACATAAGCGAAGATACAGACAATGCCTAAAACCAGGTGACGGTAACGCAATGCCCCTGCGTCTGGCGCAATAGAAGCATCCCCTTCACTCTGTATACTTGGTAATTTAGAGATTTTTATGATAAGAGCTATCGCAACCAGAGCAGCAGCTAAACCAAGGTAGGGGAGTTTCACTGAGTCTGCACCTGCGTCCTGCATTGTATCAACTGCTCCAAAAATCAGGTATCCGCCAATAATGGGTGCTACTGTTGTGCCTAATGAATTTAAAGCCTGTGTCAGGTTTAAGCGGCTGGCGGCGCTCTCTGCAGGCCCTAGTATGGTTACGTATGGGTTAGCTGCAATCTGGAGCAACGTAATGCCTGAGGCAAGCACAAATAGCGCCCCCAGAAAGAAGCCATAGCTCAACATACTTGCCGCCGGGTAAAATAAAGCGCAGCCGATAGCAGCTACCAGAAGCCCTATGATGATGCCATTCTTATAGCCGATTTTGCGTATTGGATCTCCTTTAGTGATGGAAAGCACGAAGTACAGCAGCGACACGATAAAATAAGCACCAAAGAAAGCTGTTTGGATAAGCATGGCTTGCCACAATTCTAGTGTGAAAACCTGCTGTAGCTTAGGAATCAGAATATCGTTTAAGCAGGTAATAAAGCCCCACATAAAGAAGAGCATTGTTACTGTAACAAGTGGGCCCGTGTACTGTTTATTTACTGCGTTGGCGTTAGTCGCTTTAACAGCATTTACATCGGTATGTATTGTTCCGGCCATAAGTTTTAAGAATTATAAGTGGTTCAGTTATAGTGTCGGTATATTTCTGGTATGTAGTAGTAGTAGTGCTTTAGCAGCAAAACAAGATGGAGATCAATGGAGTAATTAAGTACACGTTTACATTCGTTTTTGCATGCAAAAGCTGAATAGATGGGGTTCTGACAATGTTTCTCCTGACTTCCATGGCAGCGCTAAGTTGTGGGGTTTCTTTACACACAGTTTGAAGCGCAAAGCATGAAGTTGAAGCATCCTATCAAGTATAATTTAGACAAAACCATTTGCTAATTGAACCACATGCGCACCAACTGCCTATTAATGTAGGTATAAGCTGTGCTTGCCAGGCGCTTTTTGCTGTCATGCATTTATATAATGCCTTATTTTGTAGGCCCAGTGGCATAGCAGAAAGACGGGTAAGGTAATACATGAGGAAAAGCTTCTTAGATTTCTTTTAAACCAAACAATAAAGCTCCGCTTCCTGCCACCTGTATTGATTCTAAGTCCTGGGGTTTTTCTGCTGAGGTGCCGTTGAAACTACTGGCAAAGCCACTCATGCGCTGCCGTAAAGAAGGGGCCTCTGCTACGGGTTGCGCACCAGCCTTAAACAGCTTGTGGAGTTTGTCGATGGCCTTGTACGTGAGCTTATAGACTGACTTCTGGTCTATACCCATAACGTCGGCTATTTCATCATACTGCAAACCCGTAAAGTACTTTAGGAAGATGATCTCCCGCTGCCGATCAGGTAATTGCTGAAGCAGGTGCGCTATCTTCTTTTGTGTAAATTCAAAAGACTGGATATTGATCAATGCTGTTTCGTGAGATACCTCAGAGCCTATCTCCATGTCTTCGTTAATGGTTTCGTACTTGCTTTTGTAGGCCGCTTTTTTGCCAAGTTCGCATCTAAAAGCCTTCAAAAGATAGTTTTTTACACTAGGAGGGGTAGAAAGGTTGGCTCTGCTCTTCCAAATCTGGAAAAACACCTGTTGAATACAATCCTTAGCCAGGTCGCGGTCGTTGGTGAGTTTATTGCCATAGCGCAGCATGATAGGTGCGTATTGCCTATAAAGAAGTGTGAAATCAGCCTCACTACCCGCTTTAAACCTTCGCCATACTTCCAGATCTTCCATGCAGCCTGCTTTTATTACCTGCCAGATAAAATTAAATACCTACTGTATATCTCCTCATGCAGCCTCTCTGATGGCAGACCAGAAATCTAGTGCTTGCAATACTGACTGCTGAACTTTCGACCCGAATTTTATATGAAAGAAAAGGTTCGGGCGATAAGAGCATTAAAATCTAAATGTTGTATTCCTAAGTTTAGCTTTAGTTTGTTCTGTTATATAGCTTCTTGTAACCAATGACTTGCGAAAGTATAAGCTTAGTCTACAATTATACTTTATGTTAATCGCTGGGAAACTAGCACCCGTTTTTAGGTTTACAATAGGGGTAAAGGTACAAAAATGAGTTTAAAATAAAATAAGTTAGTACTCACTTTTTGATATGCTAACGCCTGGGCCTCTTAAATGTTTCTGAAAGTCCCTATATAAGTATGTTTGAATGTAAGGGGTGCTATCAAGAAGAAACTCTAGCCAACACTTTGACTGTATCAGCACGTAAGCAGGTAAAACACTGAACGCGTGCTATGGCTAAAATAATAGAGTGGCTAGCTTTGATGACGGGGCTTACTACTGCTTTTTATAACGATTTACTTTATTCGCTGGCGGTAATTGGCGTGCTCTGGCTCCTGAGCAGGCTGTTCCTGCAGTATGTGGCTAATAGAAAGAGCGACCTGCGTAAACAGTATCAATGGCGGAAGTTTTCTAATTACGCAGCTACTGGTCTTGCTATTCTAAGCCTTTCCTATATTTGGTTCGATGGGTTTAAATCAATCGCTACCTTTTTAGGCTTATTTTCGGCGGGTTTGGTACTTGCCCTGCGAGAGCCTTTGCTCAACATAGCCGGCTGGGCCTATCTTATCTGGAAGAGGCCTTTCCATATTGGTGATCGTATTCAAGTGGGAGATCATATCGGAGACGTGATAGACATTCGCTTATTCCAGTTTACGCTAAACGAAGTGCGGGGCTGGGTAGATGCAGATATGGCAACGGGGCGTGTGGTTAACATCCCAAACCTGAAGCTTTTTACAGAAGCACAGGCTAACTACAACTATGGCTTCCCTTTTGTGTGGCAGGAAATTCCGGTGCGGATAACTTTTGAAAGCAATTGGCAACAGGCAAAATCCATTCTTAGAGATGTTATGCAGCGCCACGCTGAGCAGCTTACGGAAGCTGCCCGGGAACAGGTAAAGCGGCAGTCGCAGCGGCACCTTATTTTCTACGAAGATTTGCAGCCCCGGCTTTACACAAGAGTGCAGGATAATGGAATTGAACTTACCATGCGCTACATGAGCAGTGTGCTGCGGCGGCGTCAGAGTACGCACCTCATCTGGGAAGATGTCCTGACAGAGTTTATGGCCCGGCCTGATATCCGTTTCGCATACCCTACCACTCGCTTTTACCAGCAGGATGAAGGGCAGGCACCGCTAAAGAACTAATTTTCTTCTTTATACATCTGGCCGCCTTTCATTACAAATCGTACCTGGCGTAGCTTACCGATGTCTGAAGCAGGATTCCCCTGTACAGCCACAAGGTCTGCCAGCATTCCAGCTTTAATGCGACCTACGCTGGCACCAATCCCAAATGCATCAGCGTTAACTGATGTGGCGGACTGTAGTACCTGTAGTGGTTGCATGCCATAAGCTACCATCATCTCCATTTCACGGGCATTGTCTCCATGCGGAAATACCCCTACATCTCCACCCATACATAGTGTTACCCCGGCTTTCAATGCTTCTTTAAAGCTTTCTCTTTTTTGTTTGATCCGTTCAGGCTCGGGGTCCTGCCCCTTTTGCCAGCCACGATACTGACTAATGGCGTCTCCGGCGGCTAGCGTAGGACAGAGAGCAACCTGATGCTTTTTCATGAGGCGGTAGATTTCCGGAGTGGCCCCATCACCATGTTCTATGGTTGACACACCTGCCATGATAGCACGACGCATGCCTTCCGGAGTCGAAGCATGCGCTACAACAGGTCGCCCACTGCTATTGGCAACTTCTACAATTTTCTTCAGCTCGTCCAGCGTAAAGGTTGGCGCAGCCTCACCGTTTAGCCCCCATCTATAATCTGCATATACTTTTATGATGTCGGCACCATGCCCTATCTGATCTCTTACTTCGCGTGTTACGCCCTCTAGCCCATCTGCTTCTGCAGCGCCTATGGGTGTTACGATATCATAGCTTAGCTCTTTTGGCCCATAACTGCCGGTGGCAACCAGTGCTTTGGTGGCCACCAACATGCGCGGCCCCGGGATAGCTCCTTTTTCTATAGCCTGTTTTAGTCCGACATCATCAAACCCAGCTCCTTCAGAGCCTAAGTCACGAACTGTGGTAAAGCCTGCCAGCAGTGTTCTTTCAGCATGCACAGTGGCACGGGCTATTCGTTCTGCTCTTGATTCACGGAGTACCTGGTCATTCCAGGATGTTTCGTTGTAAGGGTGCAATAGCAAATGACTATGCCCTTCTATCAAACCGGGTAACAAAGTCATGCCTTTTAGTTCGCGCACCGCAGCCTGCACCGGCGCCTGCACCTTGGCTCCAACAGCTTCTATTTTATCGTTCTTTACCAGTACTTGCCAATTTTCATGCATGCTCTCGCCATCAAACACTCTGTCTGGCTTAAGCAGCATGTAGCTATCCTGGGCATGTAAGCTTTGGGTAAGAGAGGTAAAGAGAAACAAGGTAACTATGGCAAAGCAAGATTTCATATAACTGAAGTATAAAAACGATTCAGGAAGTATAAATATGGTGATCAGAAGCAGTTCGTGCAACTATACCTTTACATCAGAGCCACACAAAAGCAAAACGCCGGCGTGTATACATGCCGGCGTTTTGCTTTTGTGTGGCTCCGATTATGTAGTGGTTGCTTTAGAGCTTGTCACATAGAAGTTTTTGTCTACTTCTACTTTAGCGCCTTTCTTCACCCCTTTCAGCTCTTTCCAGTCGGTGGTTGGTTCCAGCCACTGCTCTTTTCCGTTCAGTGACACTTTTACCGGCATATCAAAGTTAGCTACCGAATTCGCCCAACGGTACTGTAGCTTGTTGCCCGCCAGTCTGTACTCGAACTTCGGGATGCGCACATCGCGCAGGTACTGGTCAAATACGGGGGTGAGGTTGCGGCCTACCTTTTGGCTCAGGTAGTCCTCTATTTGCTGTGTGGTTACCGTCTGGTGGTAAAAGTCCTTGTTCAGACCCCGCAGTATGCTTCTCCATTGCTCGTCGTCTTGCACGATCTGGCGCAGGTTGTGCAGCATGTTGGCCCCTTTCGGATACATGTCTCCAGAGCCTGAATGGTTTACGTTATAATGGCCAATGATAGGCTTATCATTGCGGATGATGTTCCGCAAGCCGATCACGTACTCGTTTGCTGCTTGTGTACCGTAGTGGTAGTCCAGGAACAGCGACTCCGAGTAGTTCGTGAAGCTCTCGTGGATCCACATATCGGCTATGTCCTTGTAGGTGATGTTGTTGGCGAACCACTCGTGGCCCGACTCGTGTATGATGATGAAATCGAACTTCTTGCCCCAGCCGGTGCCGCTCAAATCTCTGCCCAGGTAGCCGTTCTGGTAGCCGTTGCCGTAGGTGACGGAGCTCTGGTGCTCCATGCCCAGGTAAGGCACCTCCACCAGCTTGTAGCTATCCTCATAAAAAGGGTAGGGGCCAAACCAGTGCTCGAAAGCCTGCAGCATCTGGTTTACCTGTTTAAACTGCTTTTTGGCCTTGCTCAGGTTATCGCGCAGCACATAGTAGTTAAGGTCCAGCTCACCTTTCTCGCCTTGATACGTATCGGAGAAGTGTGCATAGTCGCCTATGTTGATGTTCACGCCGTAGTTGTTGATGGGGTTGGAGACGTACCAGCTATAGGTTTTGCTGCCGTCCGGGTGCTCCTGCACATGCTTCAGCCGGCCGTTGCTCACGTCCACCAATCCTTTGGGAGTCCGAACGCTGATGCGCATGCTGTCCGGCTCATCGTACATGTGGTCTTTGTTAGGCCAGAAAAGGCTGGCGCCGTCTCCCTGCACAGAGGTGGCCACAAACGGCTTTCCGTTCTGGTCGCGCTGCCAGGTTATGCCGCCGCTCCAGGGCGGGTTCTCGCTTACCTGCGGCTTTCCGCCGTAGAATACCTTGATCTCCTTCTCCTCGCCGACCTTTTGCTGTTCCTGCAGCTGCACAAACCAGGCGTTGCCGTCCTGCTGCACCTGCAGGTCCTTTCCGGCCTGCGTCACCTTTTGGATGCGCATAGGCGGCTGCAGGTCTACCTGAAGGCGCTGGTGTGGCTCCAGTACTTTGTAGCGGATGGTGTTGCTGCCTTGCAGCGTGCTGTCTTGTATGTTTACTGCTATGTCAAGGTCATAAAAGGTAAGGTCCCACCAGGCGCGTTCCGGAGTTATACTTCCCCTTAAGGTGTCCTGGCGGCTGAACTCTTGGGCCTTAGCGGTAGTGGAGCCAACGCAAAGCAGGGCGCTAAGTGCTAAAGCATGAAGTAGGCGAGGTTTTCTCATGTTTCTTATGTGGGGTAAATCAGATGTTAAACGTACTGCCCAAATAATTATTCAGAAGCAGCATAGGATAGCTAATTTACCTTTTTTGAGCTGTATCGCAATAACTGCAGGTGCCATTAATAAAAAAAGACAAGTACAATGGCCTTAACTGGCGCAGTTGTACTTGTCTTTTGTATTGCCCTAAGCTTCATGTTGATTCCGCAAATACAGGGCACTTTATACTTGTCAGCCGTTTAAACGGGCTGCACTAAATCCTGGTATTGCTTGTGGCGCTTGATATAAGCCTCTACAACAGGGCAGGAAGGAATTACTTTATAGTTATTGGATTTGGCAAATTCCAACCCCTCCTGTACCAGTTTATCGGCTATGCCCTGGCCACGGTTACTTTCAGGAACAAACGTGTGGTCAAAATCCATCACTTCCGTTTCAGGGTAAGTATACGTCAGCTCTGCATCTTCGCTATCGAACTCAATATAAAAGCGGAGATCTTCTTCGTCGTGAATTATGTTTTGGCTCATTATTTCTGAATGTTGATACTTTTGCTCTTACGTGCCAGGGCGACAGGTGTTAATTTATTTCCTTGGTTTTGCGCGCTCGTACTGCGGTGGCCATGCCTGTTCGTCGCCTAACTCGTGGGCAGCATGCAGTGCAAAGTATGGGCTGCGTAATACCTCCCGTGCCAGCAGTACAATGTCGGCCTGGCCTTTGGATAGTATCTCTTCTGCCTGTTTTGCCTCTGTAATCATGCCCACAGCTCCGGTTAAAACGGCAGCTTCTTTCTTAACCTGCTCCGCAAACTGCACCTGGTAACCAGGGCCAACGGGTATAGAGGCGTTCGGAACGTTTCCGCCTGTTGAGCAGTCGATCAGGTCAACGCCTACGTTCTTCAGTTCTTTGGCCAGAGCCACGGAGTCATCGCCGGTCCAGCCGTTTTCAGTCCAGTCGGTGGCGGAAATCCGAACGAAAATCGGATATTCTTCCGGCCATACTTTACGTACTCGTTCTGTTACTTCCAGCGTGAGCCTGATACGGTTTTCGAAGGAGCCGCCATACTTATCGGTGCGTTTGTTGCTGAGCGGAGAGTAAAACTCGTGTAACAGGTAGCCGTGTGCGGCATGAATTTCAATTACCTTGAACCCTGCTTTCTGTGCTCGTATGGCAGCAGCTTCAAAAGCATCAATTACCTGCTGAATGCCTTCTTCTGATAATTCAGTAGGTACCGGGGCGCCCTCCTCGAAAGGTAAGGCACTTGGGGCTACAGTTTGCCAACCGTTCTCCTCCTGCGGGGCAATAGGGCCTCCTCCGTCCCAGGGTCTGTTATGGCTGGCTTTACGTCCTGCATGGGCTAGCTGTATTCCTGGCACTGCACCTTGCTCAGAGATAAACTTTGTGATGCGCTGTAGCCCTTCAATATGTTCATCTTTCCAAAGGCCCAGGTCATGAGGCGTGATTCTACCTTCCGGCACAACTGCTGTAGCTTCAAAAATGATGTGTCCGGCACCTCCAGCGGCACGGCTGCCCAGGTGCACCAGGTGCCAATCGGTGGCAAAGCCATCCTGGCTGCTGTACGTGCACATAGGAGATACAGCAATTCTATTTCTGAAGGTGACATTGCGCAGCGTTAGCGGCGAAAATAGTATAGACATGTTCAATTTGATTTTGAGTTAATGGTGTACAAACAACTCCAGCCATCTTTTGTTGTGGCTGGGGAGTAAAGTATACGCAAGCAGGTTTCAGCGTTCTACCTCTTTGAGGATTCTGTTTAGATCTGTAAGTATGCTGCCCACATCGCGGAGGGTGCGGTTGGAGTGGATGCTTCGTAAATCATCAAGGCAGTGGTTTTGCAGCAGCTGTGCTTTCTTTATACCATCTGTCAAAGCCTCTCGGTACTGTTCTGGTGACTCTACAATGGATAGGCTGAACAGCATTATGCATTCTGCTGTAGCTTCCATGGCCAATTGTAATGCCTGCGTATCTTGTAGCTCGGAGTGAAAAATACGGGCTGAATTAAGATCGGCTATGCCACGGCGGATGCCTCTTATTTGTGTGGTGATATGCTCTAATCGCTTTACCAGAATAGTGAGCCTGCTGAGATGCGTGCGCTTATGGGTTAGAAACGGATTATACTTAAGGCTTTGCTCAGCTAAAAGCAACGCAGTGGCGCACTTTTCAGTTGCAGCGATCAGTGCATCCGTTTCCTGCCTGCCAACAAGCTGGCCTTTATCTGTCTGGTGGAGTTGCTGAGACAATACAATTAATGTGGACGTTGCCTGTTTGCCCATGGCACGAATGCTTTGCTCTACTTCCGGTATTGCATTTTGAGGGACGATAAGGGCATTGATCAACACCGCCACAACCGAACCAAGCAGTGTCTCCACCACCCGCTCCAGCGCATAACTGTCTTCCTGCAAGCCAAACGAGAGCACCAGAAAAGAACTCACCGCCACCTGCGACACTATCTGAGGATTCATCCGCAGTGCTTTGGAAATAGCCATTCCTATCAAAATGACAAGAAAAATGGACAGGCTGCTTATGCTAAGCCAATGCCCGATAAGCAAACTTACGGCTACCCCGCCCACAATGCCTATGATTCGCTGGGTAGCTTTCTCTACAGAATCAGCCACTGTAACCTGCACGGTTAAAATAGAGGCAAGGGGAGCAAAGTATGGAAACTCTGATCCTAGTATGGTGGTAGCCACTATCCAGGAAACTGCGGCGGCAAGTGCTGTTTTAACTATCTGAAGCGTTAACCCCAGACGGGTAAATACATCGGAGTAGCTGGGCATTGGTGGTTCTGGTTTACTTTATGGGCAAATTGTTCTTAGCTGTCGCTTAAAGCGGCAAGGTATAAAAGTATGAAATTTGCAGCATCGAAAGTATCTGATCAGGAAAGGCCGGGCAATGATGTAGCAAGGCTGCTTAAAAGTCGCAGCTGCAGCATTTACCTTATAAGGTCTTTAAAACATGTAGAATATCATCGCCCACAGGCTTGTGTAGAAAGCCGGCAAGTATACTGTAATTTTTAGAGCGTTCCATTTCACAAATATCTACCGAAGAGGTGAGTATGTATATCTTACACTGCTGCTTGAGCTGTTGATTATAAGGTTTTAAAGCATCTAGAAAATCCCAACCGCTCATAAAGGGCATGTTAAGATCCAGGAAAAGTACTTCCGGTAAGTTTTGCTCCCCTTGCGTTAGTAGTTGCAAAAGGTGCTCTAAAGCTTCTGCAGGATTTAGAAAGGTAGAATATTCAAGGGCGAAATTTTCTGTTACCAATACTGTTTCAGTCAGGAAAATGCTTACCTCGTCATCATCAACGATGAATACTTTCTTATACATGATGCGAGATTATTCTAAAAATGGGCTTACTCATTGAATGCTGTACTTCCTGAAATTCACATAACTATGGCCATTAGAGCATACACATGCTCTGACAGTATATCCCTGCAGCAGGGATATTTTTATTTATACTCAAACTATACTTAAAGCCTCTGATGATGGGTAGTTAATAAGAACCTAAGTAGGCCAAACACTATACCTATACCTGACAAAGGTGTAAAGGTATCTGATTAGTTCGCTACTTAAATGTGTTTCGCTAATCTTATGATCAATATTAAATAAAATATGAGTCTTGTGCTATAAGAGTGTACTTTAGAAGCAAGATCTAATAAGCTAAGTCAGGCACTTAACCCATTCGGAATTGCACAAGCTAAGCAGGTGAGGATAGCTAACGGTTAAGCGGAAGTTCTATATGAAAGGTAGTGCCCAGGCCTGGTTCACTGCTAACCAAAATTTTCCCCTGTAGCATTCTTATCTGTTCTTTTACCAAATAAAGCCCCAGGCCTTTGCCTTCTATTCCTTCATGAAAGCGTTTGTACATGCCAAACAGTTGCGGTGCCACTACATCTAAGTCCATCCCCGAGCCGTTATCTTCAACGGAGATAAAGGCACTGCATTCGTTTTGAGTTATGGTAACAGTTATGACCAGCGGCCGGTCAGCGGCTCGGTATTTAATGGCATTGGACAGTAGGTTCTGTATAATACTGACCAGGTAAGCTTTAACAGAAAACAAGTGTACATCATCCTGGTGCACTACGTGCACAGTGGCCGCAGCATTTTTGATCTCTAACTGCAGACCTGCCATACACGCTTGTACCAGCTGTACCAGATAGCAGTTTTCACGGGATTCGTCGCCGTGGTGGCGCATGGATAGCACCTGGTTCAGGTCTTTCACCATGACATCAAGTTGCTCCGCTGAATGAAGCAGCGAATTAATGGCCGTTTGGGTTGTGCTGACAGGCAGGTTGTTTTTTTGCAACAGTTTGCTCAGGCCCAGCAGGCGCGCAATAGGGCTACGGAAATCGTGCGCTACTATTTTCCTGAATAATTCAAGCTCTTCGTTTTGCTGCTTCAACTCTTTCGTTGCTTCTAAAAGAACGTGCTCGCGCGTTTGCTGCTCGGTTACATCTTGTGCTATGCCAAAAATAGCCACTGTTTGTCCTGCAATTCTCAGTGGAAGGAGCGTGACTTTCAAGTTTAGTTCAGCCGAGTCTTTTAAAAAAATCGTTTGGAAGCGCTCTGTTTGCCCTTGGCTGGCAGCCAGAAGGTGAACAGTCGCTTTTTCATGTTCTTCCGGTGCAATATACTTGGCAAAGTGCTGCCCTAGCAGCTCATGCTTCTCTAGCTGAAGTGTAAGGCATAAAGCTGTATTTACGGTATGGAAAAGATAATGTAGATCAAGTGTGAAAACAGTATCAGGATAATGATTGAAGAACATCCTGTTAAGGAGCTTCAGTTTAAACATATCTATGGCTGGGGAAGCAGTGGTGGGTGAGATCACAGTATAAAGGCTATAGATGGTTGAAAATATGTTAAAGTCGTATTGGCTGAGAAATATAAACAGGCAGTTGCTGAGGTGCTTTTGAACTTTGCTGAATGTATCACAAACCTACGCCTCCTGATGCTGTGGATTTAGCTTTAACAGCCTGCAAAGTTGCCCCAAACTAAACATGTTTAGCTCCTAAATATATTTTAAAGGTGCTACCTTCATCCGGGGCACTCTCTACAGTAATTTTGCCCCCCAGGGCCTCAACTTGTGTTTTAACCAGAAACAGGCCGATTCCTTTGCCATGCACCAGCGGATGGAAGCGCTTGTAAAGCTGAAACATCTGGTGTCCTACCATTTTCAGGTCAAACCCAAGGCCATTATCACTAACTGTTATGATGTACCCTCTATCATCTGGAACTACCTGTATGGTCAGCTTTAATTTTCGGTCGTTAGACTTATACTTTAAGCTATTGGAAACCAGGTTGTGCAGAATGCTGAATAAATAAGATTTGATGGAAAGCAGGTTGTGGTCTGGAGCGATATCAACTGTTACAGTAGCGGCGTAGGGTGGTATTTCTTCTACAAAGCTTTCTAACACTTCTTCACAAACCTGCTTTAAGTTTACCAGTTCTCTGCTTGCTGTGCGGCCAGAGTCTCTTATAGAAAGTACATGGTTGATGTCTTTTATGACAGCATCTAATTGGTTAACAGAAGTATGTAGCTTTTCTAAGGCGCTGGCAAAAGTAGGCTCATTTTTAGGTAGCTTTTGCACCAGATTTGCTAAGCCTAATGCGTTGGCCACAGGAGCACGCAGGTTATGCGATATGATATATGTAAACTGTTGGAGGTCTCTGTTTTGCTTGTACAGATCGTCTGTAAGTTTCAGCAGCTTTGCCTCCGCTTCTTTTTTCTCGGTAATATCAGTTTCAATAACAATATAATTTGTGAGCTCACCTTCCTTATTAAAGATAGGTGTGACATCACTATAACACCATAGCTGCTCTTTATTTTTCTTATAGCCAAGAGTCTCTAATGAGAAAGGCTTCATTGATTTATACTTCTGTTCAAATAAGGTCGTTAAGGTGTCATCAGCCTGTAAGTCAGCATAAAGCTGCTTGGGCGATATGCCAATAACCTCCTCACGGGTATAGCCAGTTAAGCGGCAAAATCCGTCATTCACCCACTCGATATTGGTATCAGGGTCAAGAATCATGATGCCGTTGATTGTTTTACTGGCTACCAGAGAAAGCTTTTCCAGCTCTCTTTGCGTGTGCTTCTGCTCTGTTACGTCAGAAAACTGCACCGTAATGCCCTGGCTTGTGGAGTAGAGGGTATAGTTTAAAGTGCAGGAAATAGGGTAAGTATCCTGGTAAGACTCTTCGAAATGCACCGATGTGGTTTTACCGGCTATTTCATGACATACTTTATAAAGCCGCGTAGGACTTAACTTTGGAAACAGCGACCATATCTCCCTGCCGGTAATTTCTTCCCGTGTACGCTGCATAAAATTTGCAAAAGCGCTGCTGACATAGGTAAAGCACCAACTGCTGTCCAGGGCAAATAAAGGTTCTGTGATGCTTTCTAAGATATTGTTTAGTTGTTGCGCCTGCTCTTTTATAAGAGCCTGTGCTTCGGTGGCTTGTGTAATGTCTCTGGCTATCCCCTGTATACCTTTCACCTTGCCTCCAAAGTATACAGGCATTACCGAAACGCTGATATACTTCTCTGTTTTGTCTTTGGTGACAATCTTGATCTCCACTGTATGCGCTTCTCCTTCAAGTACTCGTGCAAAGGCCATGTTTGCACTCGGCAGCGAATCGGGGTGTACTATATCAATGTACTTGAAAGTTTCTAAATCTGCTTCGCTGTAGCCGGTAAGGGTTTCCATGTGCTGGTTCGAGTGCTGAAACGTGCCTTCTATACTTAAGGTGAAAACGGTATCAGGGTGCTCGAAGAACAGCGACCTATAGTAGGCTTGGTGGTGGTCTCGCTCAAAGGATGTCAGGTAAGGCTCTGTCACATCCTTTGAGTTTATCAGAATGCCCTGCACATTTGGGTCATCCAGTAAATTAGTCGCTTCAGACTGTACCCAGCGCCACTCACCACTCTTTACCCTATACCTGAAAGGAGGTACCTGCGGCTGTCCTCCCGCCACAACAGTCTGGATGCATTGCTGTATGATAGGCTGGTCGTCGGGGTGTATGAATGACAGGCAGCGTTTGCCTAGAAGCTCTACAGGTTTGTAGCCATAGATCTGCTGGGCTGATTCTCCTACAAAGATATACCTACCTTCGGTATCTAATACAGAAATCAAATCTTTACTCTTGCTGATAATAGAGCGATAAAACTCTAGCGAGTGAGTGTCCGGGGCAGAAGGGGGGATGATAAGTTGCAATGCTTTGAAGTTGTTTTCTAGTATACTAAGTGTTTCAGTCTGCAAAATCATACTATCCGCTATAAATATTTTAATACCATACAGAGGGATAGTTTAGGTAACATAAAGCTATAGATAAGTATAGGGCCTTTGCACCCACTATACAT
>NZ_JBHTLD010000135.1:0-14662 GCF_042678745.1 Pontibacter rugosus
GTAAGTTTTGTTTTTAGTAAGAATGGGTATATTTATATGAATAAGGCAATGGCATTTATAAGCTTATTTATAGCAACCGGAGCAGACAGTCGTGCATTAACTCCGCTACTGCACCTATGGCAAACCTGTAACTAAAAAGTATAAATGTATTTTGCCACTAACTACTACTTTTAAACCTAACAGAACTATGAAAACCCCTCCATGGCTTGACAAGATTCTTTATCCTTTTGCGCACCATACGCTACAACTGGCACAGGGGCAGCTACATTACGTAGATGAAGGGACTGGAGAGGCCATTGTGTTTGTACACGGCACACCAACTTGGTCTTTTGTGTGGCGCCAGCAAATAAAAGCGCTTAGCCGGCAGTACCGCTGTATTGCTCCCGATCATATGGGCTTCGGGCTTTCTGACACGCCAGCTGATGCAGACTTTACTCCGGAAGCACATGCTGAAAGACTAGAAAAGCTTATTGAGCAGCTTCAGCTAAAACAGATTACATTGGTAGTACATGACTTTGGAGGGCCTATTGCGCTCCAATATGCGCTTCGGCATCCTGACAATGTAAAGAATCTGATTTTGCTGAACACGTGGATGTGGAGTTTGGAAGAGGAAAGAAACATCCAAAAAGTTAGCAGGTTTATGAGTGGAGGGATAGGCCGTTTTTTATACTTGAAGCTAGGATTTTCTGCTAAGGTTTTATTGCCGCAGGGCTACCACGAGAAGAAACACCTCACTAAAGATATCCGACAGCATTATCAGAAACCTCTCTCTACTTCTACCAGCCGTGCAGGCACCTGGGCATTCGCCAAAGCTTTGCACCAGGCAAACCCATACTTTAATACTTTATGGCAGCAGCACGAGAAACTGCGAAACATAAATAAACTTATACTTTGGGGCGAGAAAGACAAACTGCTTCCACTTCACTTCCTCGATCGCTGGGAGCAGACATTTACTGATGCAGAGGTAAAGCGGCTAAATGCAGGTCATTTTCTGCAGGAAGAGAAAGGTGGCGAAGTTGCTGATGCCATCAAAGCTTTTGTAGCACAGCAGTAAAGGTAAAGCGGCCATGAGTCTAAAACCTCATGGCTGCCTTACATAATAAAGTAACTTTTTACTTATTATGTCGCTCCTGCAGTACCTCCACCACGTCTTTTAACTCCAGCCCTGAAGCGGACAGTAATACCAGCAGGTGGTACAACAGGTCAGCTGCCTCGCCCTTCATGGTATCTAATTTCCCTGCTACAGCGTCTATAACAGTCTCTACAGCTTCCTCTCCTACTTTCTGCGCAATTTTGTTTATACCTCTGTCGTAAAGAAAGTTGGTATAAGAGCCTTCTACCGGTGTTGTTTTACGTTGCTGAATTACCTCCTCCAGTTGGGCGATAAAACGTATGGCAGCAGCACGATTGGCAGTTTCCTCTTCGCCAAAACAACTGGTGGTACCTGTATGGCAAGTAGGCCCATTCGGCTTTACTTTAATCAATAAGGAGTCATTGTCGCAGTCGCGTGTAATGCTGATGACCTCTAAGGTATTGCCCGATGTCTCACCTTTAGTCCAGAGGCGGTTTTTAGAGCGGGAGAAGAACGTTACCAGCCCATCCTGCCTTGTTTTATCCAGTGCTTCCTGGTTCATGTAACCCAGCATCAGCACCTGACCTGTTATATTATCCTGTATCACGGCTGGCACCAGGCCGTCTGCTTTTTCAAAATCTAATTCCACTTTCTGATAGTTATGAGTTAAGAGTTATAAGTGATGAGTCGTAAAATCACTCAGTCACCCAATCACTCATTCAAAATTATATGCGTACCGCTATGCCTTGTTCTTTTAAATAGGCCTTAAGGTCAGGCACCCCCAGCTCCCGGAAGTGAAAGAGACTCGCAGCGAGGGCAGCATCAGCATGGGCAATGTTAAAAGCCTCGGCAAAGTGCTTCATGCTGCCGGCACCACCAGAGGCGATAACGGGCACAGATACAGCTTGCGCTACTTCACCTGTAATATCCAGTGCAAAACCAGCCTTCGTGCCATCGTTGTTCATACTTGTGAGCAGAATCTCACCGGCACCTAAGTCAGTTACTTTCTTGGCCCAATCTACGGTAGCGTGTTTAGTTTCTACGGTTCCGGCTCTGGTGTATACTTTCCAGCCCGTTTCCTCGCGGTACTTCGTGTCGATAGCCACCGTGACGCACTGGCTACCAAAATGCTTGGCCAGCTCCGCTACCAGTTGCGGGTTTTTGATGGCAGACGAGTTGATAGAAACTTTATCGGCTCCGGCATGCAGTAGCACCTCTACATCGGCCACGGCACCAATGCCACCACCCACGGTAAATGGAATATCAATGTGGCGGGCAATGTCGCGCACCAATGCTGCAAAAGTTTTACGTTCCTCGTTAGTTGCAGTGATGTCCAGAAAAACCAGTTCGTCGGCTCCCTGTTCGGCATACCACTTTGCCAACTCCACCGGATCTCCGGCATCACGGATGTTCTCGAACTGCACCCCTTTTACCGTACGGCCGTTTTTGATATCCAGGCAGGGAATAATGCGTTTCGTTAGCATATAAAACTCTCCAAATCTTTTAACTGAATAGTGCCTTCATAGATGGCCTTACCAATAATAGCCCCCTTCACGCCTATCTCCTGTAGTACCTCCAAATCCTCTATAGTAGTAACGCCACCACTGGCAATTACATCAGCTTCCGGTAAAGTAAGCTTCAGGTGGCGGTAAGTATTGATAGACGGACCTTGTAATTTGCCGTCTTTGCTAACATCAGTGCAAATAAAAAGTTTAGCCCCGGTTTTAACATAGCCAGAAATAAAATCCTGCAGTGGATACTTGCTCTCTTCGGTCCAGGCGCTGATGGCGATGTTTGTTCCTTTGAAGTCAGCGCCGATAATAATTCTCTCAGGTCCATACTTCAGCAGCCAGTTTTTTACAGTGTCAGGCTCTCTTACAGCAATACTTCCGGCTGTAATTTGCGCTGCACCGGCATCAAAGGCCTGTTTCAAGGCTTCTTCAGACTGCAGACCTCCTCCAAAATCTATGGTTAATCCTGTATTGGAAGCTATACTCTCCAGCACATGTAGGTTTACAGGTTTTCGGGCACGGGCACCGTCCAGGTCAACTAAGTGCAGGCGCTTGATGCCGTGGCTTTCGAATCGTTTGGCTACCTCTAATGGGTTGCTGTCGTAGGTGGTTTGCTGGGCAAAGTCGCCTTCGGTAAGGCGCACACACTGGCCGCCAATTAGGTCTATGGCAGGTATTATTTCCATCATAAGGATAAGAAGTTCTTTAGGATTTGAGCACCGGCAGGTCCGCTCTTTTCCGGGTGAAATTGCGCGGCGTAAAAGTTTTTGTATTGAAGAGCAGCTGAAAAAGACGCTGGATAAGAAGTTTGTGCGATAGTATACTCGCTTTGCGGCACGTAATAGCTGTGCACATAGTATACATACTCCTGCTCCTGCAGCCCTTCAAAGAGTGGCGACTGCAGCTTCTCCAATTGGTTCCAGCCCATATGCGGCACCTTCAGTTCTGTCTGGAACCGCTTTACCTGCAGCGGAATAATTCCCAGCAGGTCGGTGTCTCCTTCTTCTGAGTGCTGGCATAGCAGCTGCATACCCAGGCAAACACCAAAGAAAGGCTGCTCCAGCGTTGGCAGGAGCTTATCCAGGTTGCGCGACTTTAGCTGCGCCATGGCAGACGAAGCCTCGCCTACTCCCGGGAAAATCACTTTGTCAGCCGACTTAATAGTCTCAAAGTCGCTGCTTAGTGTCGCCTGCACGCCCAAGCGTTCCAGCGCAAACAGCACCGACTGCACGTTTCCGGCTTTATAATCAACTATAACTAAGTTCATCTTTTTTAGACGCTAGATATTAGACGTCAGAATTTAGACTCTATTTTTGATTCAACATCAGATAACACTTGTTCCCGCATCATCTAATCCATTAATTCACCAGTAAGGCAATACATCCTGTTCGTTCCCGCTTCCTGTAAATCCTGATCAGAAACAAAAAAGCCTGACTCTATTCGGAGTCAGGCTTTTGGATATATCTATTTATACTATTAGCAAATCCATAGGCAGGCGGCTCCGAAACTGATGCTTCGTGCGTGATGATGGTGCATATGAGCCATTGTGCCTTTCATAAAGTGCAAAGATATACGTTCTAAAGTATAAAGTGTAGCCGAAGCTTAATTTTTTCATTACAAATATCAACTATACTTATAACAATGTGCCACGAAGTATACTTGCTGCGATAGAGAAATATATTATCAAACCGGTAACATCTACCAAAGTAGCCACAAAAGGCGCTGAAGAAGTGGCAGGGTCCAGTTTTAATTTCTGTAACAGAAACGGAATCATAGATCCTGAAAGTGTTCCCCATAGCACAATGCCAATAAGCGACAAACCTACCGTTAAACCAATGAGAACTGCATGTTCTCCATAGTCATAAAACCCAGCCTGCTGCCAAGCAACAATTCTTAAAAAGCCAACAGCACCAAGTATGAGCCCGAGCAACAGGCCTGAAAATACTTCTTTCCGCATCACGTACCACCAGTCTTTTAAACCAAGTTCTTTAATTGCCATAGCACGCACAATTAATGTAGCTGCCTGAGAACCTGAATTTCCCCCGCTGGATATAATCAGTGGTATAAACAGTGCCAACACTACTGCCTGGGCAATTTCTTCTTCAAAAAAACCCATAGCAGATGCTGTCAGCATCTCACCCAGAAACAGGATTAACAGTACACTAGCGCGTTTTCTGACGAGCGTCAACATTGGCGTTTCCGTGTAGGAGAGATCCAATGCCTCCAAACCACCGAATTTCTGAATATCCTCTGTGTCGCGGCGCTCAATTTCATCAAAGATGTCATCAAAGGTCACAATACCTACCAGCACACCTTTCTCTGAAACTACAGGCATTACAGCGCGATCATATTTGTTAAACTGTTCAATGGCTTCCTCGCGGGTTGTAGTGGTAGTGAGGCATAAAAACTTGTAGTCCATCAGCGACTCTATCGTTTGCTCCTCATCTGCCATCAGCAACCTACCTATCCTTATATCATCTATTAGTTTATTCTCCTTATCTACTATGTAAATGTGATTCAGGGTCTCAGCCTTTTTCCCATAGCGCTTTATATTGTTCAGCGCCTGTTTTACTGTCCATCCTTTTTTTGCTTGAATGTAGTAGGGCGTCATAAGGCGGGCAATGCTCTTTTCCGGGTAACCCAGCAGATTTAATGCTATGCTCTTCTCCTCTGGCGACAGGTAATTGATAGACTCTTTGATAAGCAGATCTGGAAAATTTTCGAATATTTCTGTTCTGTCGTCAGGTGCCATGTTTTCCAGCATAGCTGCTGTCTCACGTGAGCCAAGTTCTTTAAGTACCTCCTCCTGCACGGTGCGGTTGAAGTACGTAAACACTTCTGCCTTCATATCGCCGGGCAATAGCAGAAACGCCAGAATCCGCTCTTTTGGATTTAACTCAGTGATGGTTTCTGCAATATCATTCGGGTGCTTGTGGCGTAGGTCTCTCAGGTTGATGTCGGTACTGGTTTGGCTCATACGGATGCTTATATTTAATACTTTACGGTTCAATTTAAGTTAAGGCCAAACGCCAGGCCTACCCACGGTTTATGCTGGTAAATCCAATCATCGCGGTTCTTGTCGAACAGGTGGTCTATTCCTATGGTAAGGCCAAGGGAAAAGTTATTTATACCTATAATCCCTGCCACCCCCTTCAGCAACACCACACCTTCATACTCATAAGGCACAGCTCCCTGCGTTACCCACTCATTCATAGTAGTGGCTCCAATACCTGAGAATAACCCAATGCTGTAACCGAAATGATTCTCACTCTTATGATAATCATTTACAGGAGTTTTCCTGTACCTTATCCTGAATACATCTTTACGGGCACCTACGTAAATTGCTCCCTGGAAGGTAGTATTCAGCTGTTGCGGAAAACCTGCTGTTCCGGGCCTGTACTTAAAAGGTATTGTCAGTACATCCAAATCAAAAGAGGGCTTTGAGAAAGTATATAGTAGGTTATCAACCGTATTGGCCACTTCTGCTGTGGTGATCACTTGTATACTATCAGCATGCATACTTTGTAAACCGATGCGCTGAAACACCAGGCTATCTTCTTCCACATCTACATAAGCTTTAAAAGCAGGTTCTCCGGCAGTTGTACGAATTTTGTAAACGCCTGACGAAAACTGATACTTTGGCGACTCCCTTACAGAAGAGCAGGAGGCAAAACAAACCATTAGTATAACAAAGCTAATAAGAAAGTAAAGGTGTTTCATGCAGTATAATTCGATGTACAACAAAACCGTTCTACCTATACATTGCTTCTACGGCAAAAGTATAGCAACAAGTATAAACCAAAACGCCTGGCTCCTTCTGCAGGAACCAGGCGTTTGAAATTCAATTATTTATAGACAGGCAAGCGCCAGGCCCTGAGGTTCACCAAGGACTACTACTAAAATCAGGAGCGGATGCACTTCTCATTTTCATGTCTGCAAAATAATTAACACCTGTCTAAAGCTTATACTTAAAAGCTTTCGCGCAGTTCGTACGTCTGGCGCATGCGCTGGATCATTTTTGCCGACTCCTGAAAGTTTACCGTCTGCTGCGCATCGGAAAAAGCTTTTTCGGGGGTCTGGTGCGTTTCGTAGATTACGCCATCTGCTCCTGCCATCACCGCTGCCAGCGACATACTCTCTACATAATCACGCAGCCCTATGCCGTGCGATGGATCTACAATCACGGGCAAATGTGTTTTTTCTTTCAGAACCGGCACCGCGTTCAGGTCCAGCACATTGCGGTATGCACCTTCGTAAGAACGGATACCACGCTCGCACAGCATGATTTTTTCATTGCCATGCGAGAAGATGTACTCTGCGGCCTGTAGCAGTTCTTCCAGCGTACCGGAAATACCACGTTTCAGCAATACCGGCTTCTGCGCCTCGCCTAAAGAATCGAGCAGGTTGAAGTTTTGACTGTTGCGGGCTCCTACCTGAAAAACATCCACATAATCTATCATCTCCTCTATCTGCGACACCTGCATTACTTCTGTGATAACTTTGATGCCATTTTCACGGCAGATACGATGGAACATTTTCAGGCCATCCATCCCCATTCCACGGAAGGCATAAGGTGAGCTACGCGGTTTAAACACACCACCGCGCATGATCTTCACATTATTCTCCTTTAGATGCGCCACCACACTCTCTATTTGCGACTCACTCTCAATAGAACAAGGGCCGGCCATGATGCTGAAGCTTCCTTCGCCCACCATAACCCCATCACCTAAGTCAATACGGGTAGGCTCCACGCGCCACTTACGCGAAATGAGTTTATACTCTTCCGAAACGCGGTGAATATCGGCTACGCCCGGCAATTGCCCGATGTGACGTATATCAAAATCCTTTTTGCCAATGGCTACCAGATAATGAGCTTCCTGGGTTTTAACTTCGTTGGCCTTATAGCCTATTTCCTTTACCTGCTTCAGAATATTCTCCTTCAGCTCAGCCGGAATTCCTTGCTGCAGTTGTATGATCATGTTAGTTCTTGATGCTTTGGATAAATGTTTTAATGTTCTGCTCCAGGCTTCCCTCCTGCCCGATTGCCTTTACAAAGGCACTGCCGATGATAGCTCCGCTGGCATGGTTGCAGGCCGAGGCAAAGGTCTCTTTGTCGTGAATGCCGAAGCCGATCACACCTGGGTTTTGCAGCTTCATACTTGCCACACGTTGGAAGTAAGCCTGGCTCTGCTCTTCTAAGCCTAATGTTTTACCTGTGGTAGAAGCAGACGACACCATGTAAATGAAGCCGTTGGTATGGCTGTCGATCTCGCGGATGCGGGCCTCTGGCGTTTGTGGCGTAATGAGGAATACTTTGCTCAGATTATACTTCTCGAAAAGCGGCTTATACTCCTCCACATACTCGCGCAGCGGAAGGTCCGGCAGAATGATGCCGTCTATCCCTACTTCGGCCGCTTTCTGGCAAAAACGCTCCACACCATACTGCATCACGGGGTTCAGATATCCCATCAGCACCAGCGGTATCTGCGTTTTCTGGCGGATGTGCTGCAGTTGCTCGAAAAGCTTGGCTATCGTCATGCCATTTTGCAAAGCTACAGTACTGCTTTGCTGGATGGTTGGCCCGTCTGCCAGCGGATCAGAGAAAGGCATGCCTACCTCTATCAGGTCTACGCCGTTTTTCTCCAATTCCAGGATAATGGTTTCTGTGTCATTTAGGTTTGGGTAGCCAGCCGTAAAGTATACTGACAGCAACCCTTTCTGCTTCTGCTCAAAGAGACGCTTAATTCTATTGTTCATCGAAGTGGAAGTGCTTTAGGTAAGTAGATAGGTCTTTGTCGCCGCGGCCGGAAAGGTTTATAACTACAATTTCATCCGGCTTTGCCTGCAGGCGCTCCAGTACGGCCAACGCGTGTGCCGTTTCTAGTGCCGGGATGATACCCTCTAGCCGTGTCAACTCGAGCACCGCTTGCAGCGCTTCATCGTCGGTAGCATTCATAAAGCGCGCGCGCTTACTCTCAAACAAATGCGCATGCAGCGGACCAACTCCAGGGTAATCCAGTCCGGCAGAAATAGAGTATGGCTCTGTTACCTGCCCATCTTCTGTCTGCATCAGCAAGGTGCGGCTTCCGTGGATGACGCCATCCCTGCCAAGTATAGACGTGGCCGCCGACTCACCTGAATCTACTCCTTTGCCAGCTGCCTCTACGGCTACCAACTGCACTTCCGGTTCATCAAGGAAATGGTAAAAAGCACCTGCTGCGTTACTGCCACCACCCACACATGCTATCACATAGTTAGGCAGCTCAGTGCCTTCTTTCTCCAGCAACTGCGTGCGCATCTCCTCTGAAATAATGGCTTGGAAACGGGCCACCATATCCGGGTAAGGGTGCGGACCAACTACCGAACCAATGATGTAGTAAGTATTTTCAGGATTGTTAATCCAGTCACGGATAGCCTCATTGGTAGCATCTTTTAAAGTTTTACTTCCACTAGTAGCAGGCACTACCTTTGCCCCAAGCATCTTCATACGCGCCACATTTGGGGCCTGACGCTCAATATCCACCTCACCCATATAAACAATGCACTCCAGCCCCATCAGTGCACACACGGTAGCTGTTGCCACGCCATGCTGTCCCGCTCCGGTTTCGGCAATAATTCGCTTTTTACCAAGCCGCTTTGCCAGCAAAACCTGCCCGATGGTGTTGTTGATTTTGTGTGCTCCTGTATGGTTTAGGTCTTCGCGCTTCAGGTATACTTTCGTATTATACTTCTCCGAAAGGCGTGGTGCAAAGTATAAGGGCGTTGGCCGACCTACATAGTCCTTCAGCAGGTGTTGCAACTCCTCCTGAAAATCTGGTTCCTGTATAATGCGCAGGTAATTCTGGCGCAGCTCTTCTACATTGGGATACAGCATTTCGGGCACATAGGCTCCACCGAACTTGCCGTAGAATCCTTTTTCGTTAACGTGATAGCTCATTTTATTTTGAGACGTTTTTAAGACGTTAGATTTTAGATATTAGACACAAGACTTTTGACAATGCCTGTGTCTCGTAATTTACATACCGCAAGTTTAGCGTGAGCGTAACTTGTGGTTATACTTGATGCAAGTTTGCAACTTGCTTTCTGCAGAGAAGAAAAAGTTATATAACTAGATTTCAACCGCCGAACCTATTGAGTTACATACACAATAGCATTTTACGCTGCGCTAAACCTGCGGCGGCAAATTATTCTTTGCTTCTGATCTGGTTGAACAACTCTTTCAGGTTAGCAATGTTCTTCAAGCCCGGCTCCTGCTCAAAGCCGCTGTTCACATCAAGGCCATAGGGCTTTGGTCTTACCTTGTCCAGATGCTTTACATTCTCCAGGTTCAGTCCGCCGCTGAGGAAGTATGGCTTGGGCGAGAAGTAGTTTTTCAGTAGCTCCCAATCAAACGGAATGCCGTTGCCACCATACTCTTTGCCTTTGGTATCTAACAGAAAGTAATCTGTGCTGGATTCGTAGAGCAAGGTGTTCTCGAACACAAACCTATCATCTACAGAGAAAGCCTTAATTACTTCTACTCCTAGCTCTTTGGCTTCAGCACACTGCCTAGGTGTTTCGTTACCATGCAGTTGCACCGCCTCCAGTTTATACTTGGTAACTGTGGCCTGAATTTCTGCTGTAGCGGCATTCACAAACACACCCACCTTTTTTATACTTGCTGGCAGCTCTGCCAGAAGCTCTGGTGTAATGTGTGCTTCTGCTAAGCGCTTCGACTTCTCATAAAAGATAAAGCCCATGTAGTCGGGTTGTAATTCGGCCAACTGGCGGATGTTATCTGCCTGCCGCATGCCGCATACTTTGATTTTCATAACCTTAAGTTTTAGTTTAGCTAAACCAAAGAAGCAGTCTTCTTATCAAGCAGTTGCTTATACTCCCTGATAAAGTTGGCAGCAGCTTGCTCAGGTCGGCTGTTGTGCATAAAGGTCTCTCCGATCAGAAAACCGTTGAAGCCAGCCTCTCTCAACTCAACCATTGTTTTTGGGTTGCTGATGCCACTCTCCGAAATCTTGGTAAAACCTGCAGGAATATGCCTGGCTATCTCATAAGAAGCATTCACATCTGTTATAAAGTCTTTCAAGTTGCGATTGTTTACACCAACCACATTCACATCTTCTGATAACGTAGCGGCCAACTCTTCTTTATCACGCACCTCCAGCAACACTTCCAAGCCAAAAGAACGTGCAAAAGCAGCCAGTTCTTTAAGGCGTGCAGGCTCTAGCGCAGCTGCAATTAGTAGTATAGCATCCGCCCCGATAGATTTTGCCTCTACAATCTGGTACTCATCTACTGTAAAATCTTTGCGCAGAATGGGGCAGTAATTATACTTACGTGCCGTCAGCAGGTCCTCATTCTTGCCGCCAAAGTATGGCCCGTCTGTTAACACAGAAAGCGCAGAGGCTCCTGCCTGCATGTAGCCAATAGAAGTGCGCTCTACCGACACATAAGGGTTAATATCGCCTTTGGAAGGAGATTTACGTTTAATTTCGGCAATGATACCGGTCTTATCCGGGCGCAGCAGGTAGCGCTCTAAGGAGATACAAGGAGTTTCGAAGTATAAGCTCTTCTCCAGCAACTTAACCGGGTATAGCTCTTTGCGCTCTGCCACTTCTTTATATTTGTTGGCAATAATTTCGTCTAGTATGTTCATGTTGCGTTTCTTTACAATGTTGATGATTAAAGCCTAAGCCACTACTAAATTTTTATCCTGTATCAGGCTGTTAAATAAAGCATAAGCTTTACCTGACTCAAGTGTTTCTTTGGCTAAGCTAACCGCCTCCTGTAGCTCCAACTCCGGTCGGGCGCACTGCAAAGCCATGGCTGAATTAGCTGATACCACGGCTGTCTGTGCTTCTGTGCCTTCCCCTTTTAAAACCTTTAGAAATATTTCTGCTGCTGACTCTATCGTGCCTCCGCCTATAATTTGCTCTTGCTGCAACGTTGGCAGCCCCAGCGCCTGTGCATCCAATAGCAATTCCTGCTTATCAGAAATCACTTTAAACGGACTGGTCAATGATATTTCGTCATAGCCATCCAAAGTATGAAGTATAGTATAGCGGGTGTCGGTTTGCTGGTATAGGTAGCCATACATGCGGGCTAACTCCAGGCTGAATACGCCCACCAACTGTCGCTTCGGGAAAGCCGGATTCACCATGGGACCCAGCATATTGAAGAAGGTTTTTACGCCCAGGTCTTTCCGGATAGGCCCCACGCTTTTCATGGCCGGGTGAAAAAGCGGTGCGTGCAGAAAACAGATGTTATACTTGTCTATGCTTCGCTCCAGCGCATCGGTGTTTGTGGTGAACTTGATTCCCAGCGCCTCCAGCACGTTAGAAGAACCGCAGGAAGAGGACACACCATAATTCCCGTGCTTGGCAACAGCCACACCATTAGCCGCTACCACAAAAGAAGATAGCGTAGATATATTAAAGGTATCCTTGCCATCGCCACCCGTTCCGCAAAGGTCAATGGGGTTATAAGCATCCAGGTCTACACGGTGGCAAAGCGCCAGCAACGCATCCCGGAATCCTTCCAGTTCATCCACGGTAATGCTGCGCATCATGAACACCGTCAGGAAACTGGAGATCTGGCTTTGGTTATACTTACCGCCGGCAATATTCACCAGCACCTCCCGGGCCTGCTCCTTCGTCAGCGTTTTATGTTCAAATAAGTGATTTAGTATCTCTTTCATGGTTAGATTTTAGATGCTAGATATTAGAAGTTAGACTATTCACTGGAGATTAGTTCTAAACACTATTACTGAAGGCGTCTAGATACTAATGTCTAAAGTCTAACTTTCCAGCCAGTTCTTGATAATTTCCTTACCGTGCTCTGTCAGCACTGACTCGGGGTGAAACTGTACGCCTCTTACTTTGTGCTCCTTATGACGCATAGCCATGATATGTCCTTTCTCGTCTACAGCAGTTGGTACCAGGCACTCTGGCAATTCCTGCTCTACCAGCCATGAGTGGTAGCGGCCGGTACCGAATTGCTTGGGCAGGTCTTTGAACAAAAGCTCCTGCTCACACACCACCTGCACAGGCATTGCCACACCATGCCATACTTCGTTGCTGTTAAACAGCTTACCTCCGTATACTTCACCTATCGCCTGATGACCTAAGCAAACGCCAAACATGTCTTTGCTGGGGCCATAAGTGCGAATGATCTCCTTTAGCAAGCCTGCTTCATCGGGAATACCTGGGCCAGGTGAAAGCATGATTTTGCCGTATTGTCCCACCTCTTCCAGCGTCGTCTTATCGTTGCGGCGCACGGTTACCGTTGCCCCCAGTTCCTGCAGCAGGTGCACCAGGTTATAGGTAAATGAGTCGTAGTTGTCGATTACCAGAACATTCATATTAGTTGATTTCTTGGGCCAGTTGAAGGGCGCGCCGCAGCGCCATTAATTTATTGTCTACCTCCTGCAGCTCACTATCCGGGTTAGAGGCGGCCACGATGCCTGCACCTGCCTGGAAGTATAACTTATAGTCTTTGCTCAGGAACGAGCGAATCATGATAGCGCTGTTAAAGTTGCCGTTGAAGTCGAGGAAACCGATGCAGCCGCCGTAAAAAGCGCGGTTAGTGGTTTCGTAACGGTCAATGAGTTGCATGGCCATGTGCTTGGGTGCTCCGGATAAAGTACCAGCCGGAAAGGTACTGGCAACCATTTGCAGCGCATCCTTTTGGTTATGTAGCGTGCCTGAAACTTTGGACACGAGGTGAATCACGTGCGAGTAAAACTGAATCTCTCTAAAAGTCTCTACCTGCACGCTATGGCCGTTGCGGCTTAAGTCGTTACGGGCTAGGTCTACCAGCATCACGTGCTCCGCGTTTTCCTTTGGGTCTGCCAAGAGCTTTTCGGCCAAAGCAGCGTCTGCCGCATCATCTCCAGTTCTTCTGAATGTTCCGGCAATCGGAAAAATGCTTGCCTTCTGGTCTTTGATCACCAACTGGGCCTCCGGCGAAGAGCCGAAGATTTTAAAGCTGCCGTAGTCGAAGTAGAACAGGTAGGGAGATGGATTGATAGAGCGCAGCGCCCGGTACACGTTAAACTCATCCCCCTGAAAGCCCTGTGCAAAACGGCGGGAAAGCACCAACTGAAACACATCGCCCCGGAAGCAGTGCTGCTTCGCCTTCGCTATGTTCTTCAGGAAATCTTCTGCGCTGATATTGTGCTCCTCTTCACCTGCCGTTTTGAAAGTATAGCTCGGAATGTTACGGCTGTTTAGCAGCGCCTCCATTTGCGCAATTCCATCATCATCAGCCTGGTTATAGTTGTGCGAGAAGATGTAAGCTTCGTTGGTAAAGTGGTTGATGGCGATAATGTGGCGATACACCGCATAATATAAATCTGGTATATCGGCTCTTCCTTCGCGCATCGTCAGGTTTATATCCTCATAGTAGCGTACCGCATCATAGCTCATGTAGCCAAACAAGCCATTATGGATAAAGCTGAACTGCTTGTTCTCCTCCACCTCAAAGCTCCTGGAAAACTCCCCCAGTAACACCGGCACATTGGTTTCCTCTGCAATAGCAGTGGTGCGCTCGCTGCCATCCGGGAAAGTCTCCGTCAACACCTCGTTCTGCGCTTTTATACTTGCCATGGGATTACAGCAGATGTACGAGAAGCTATTCTCAGCGCCATGATAATCGGAGCTTTCCAGCAAAATGCTGTTCGGAAACTTGTCACGCAGCTTCAGGTAAACACTCACCGGTGTAAGCGTATCAGCTAGAAGACGTTTATAGGTAGTATGGATGGTAAACTTGTTCATTTTGCTTTGGGGTGGTGAAAAACAAAAAGGCCTGCTGTTCTTGGTGAACAGCAGGCCTTTTAAACCTTTACTTTGCTTATTTTATCCTTTCATAATGGATATAGCAGTGCCGTTCACGATTGTTGTCGTTACGTGCCACCACCATGCCATATGAAAATTTTGAATCATTGTGTTTCTTGTTCTTTATTGAAGAGGTAGTCGTTCCCCTTTTACTCTTGCAAATGTAAAGGGTAAAACGAAAAGACCAAACATTTGTTTTGAAAAATTTATAAATACTCAAAGCAGTACCTGTTCTCCTAAGCGGCTAAGAG
>NZ_JBHTLD010000136.1:0-14136 GCF_042678745.1 Pontibacter rugosus
AAATAACATAAACAAAAGGTTTAAGGATAAATCCCTTACCCATCTACTAATGAGAAAGAAAGAACTGGAGCTATTGCTCCCTCCAGAGCTGGCGTTTGATGCGCAGCAACTGGATAATGAAATCTTGAAGTCCGCCAAAGTAAAGCCGGAAGACGTGCAGTTTCTGCATCGTGTTAAGCGTTCAATCGATGCACGAGGCCGACTACCCCAGGTGCGTGTGCGGGCAGATGTTTACTTAGATACGCCTCCTGCTGATGTCATCTCTCCTACTTATACTTACCCTGATGTAGCCAATGCGAAGCAGGTGATCATAGTTGGTGCAGGCCCTGCTGGTTTGTTTGCCGCCTTGCGCTGTATTGAGCTTGGGTTAAAGCCAGTAGTGCTGGAGCGGGGAAAAGATGTACGTAGCCGCCGCAGAGATCTTGCTGCCATCAATAAAGACCATACTGTCAACACAGACTCTAACTACTGCTTTGGTGAAGGTGGTGCTGGTACTTACTCTGACGGTAAACTATATACACGCTCTAAAAAACGTGGCGATCTGCAGCGTATCCTTCAGATATTTGTGCAGCATGGCGCTACACCTGATATTCTGTTTGATGCTCATCCGCACATTGGCACTAATAAACTGCCGAAGATCATTGAAGCCATACGCGAGACAGTTCGAGGTGCTGGAGGTGAAGTGCTTTTTGATACCCGGGTTACTGACTTTATCTTAGCCCAAGGTGAGATGCGTGGCGTAGTAACGCAGGACGGAAAGGAATACGATGGGGAATCTGTTATTCTGGCTACAGGCCATAGCGCCCGCGACATCTTTGAGCTGCTTCACGCAAAAAACATTCTAATAGAGGCTAAACCCTTTGCCATGGGCGTGCGTGTAGAGCACCAGCAGCGGCTGATAGATAGTATACAGTACAGGTGTGAAGATCGCGGACCTTATTTACCTGCTTCTTCCTATGCATTAGTACATCAGACGCACTATAACAACAAGCAGCGTGGTATTTTCTCCTTTTGTATGTGCCCCGGTGGCTTTATTGTGCCATCTGCCACAGCTCCAGGCGAAGTGGTGGTTAATGGCATGTCGCCGAGCCGCCGTGACTCCCGTTTCTCTAATTCAGGCATTGTGGTGGCCGTTGAGCTGGAGGATATGGAATTAGACAAGTACGGCCCATTAGCAGGTTTGCGCATGCAGCAGGAATTAGAGCGAAAAGCTTGTGAGATGGCAGGTGGTACGCAGGCAGCTCCCGCTCAATTGTTGCTTGATTTCACAAATCGTAAAGAAAGCAACAAGCTTCTTGAAACATCCTATCAGCCAGGGTTAGTCTCAGTGGATATGAACAGACTTTTCTCTGAAGATATGGCATACCGCTTGCGGGAAGGCTTTAAAGCGTTCGGAAACAAAATGCGTGGCTATTTATCTAATGAAGCTCAGATTGTCGGGGTAGAAAGCCGCACCTCCTCTCCTGTTCGTGTTCCGCGTGATCGTGAGACACTGGAGCATGTGCAGGTAAAACGCTTCTTTCCTTGTGGCGAAGGCGCTGGCTATGCCGGTGGCATTGTGTCGGCAGCCATGGACGGGGAGCGTTGTGCTGAAATGGCAGCACGCAAGGCTGGTGTAGCAGTGGCGTAAGCTTTTATAAGCATATTTCGAATTTTGCTGAAGCCTGCTGGGAATGTATTTCAGCAGGCTTTTTTGCACCCGCCGCCTTTGTAGCTCACAGTATAAACTAACTTTTGAGGCTGACAGAAGTACAATAAGGTGAAATGAAGTTGAATTTAGACAAACCAACGATATGAAAAAGACAGTTGTATTGGGAGCATCTGATAATCCTACTCGTTATGCATACAAAGCTGTTTACCGGTTGCAGGCAAGCGGACACGAAGTTGTTCCGGTAGGTATCAAGAATGCTGAAGTAGGTGGTAAACAAATCATCACAGATAAAAGCGAAGTGATCGAAAATGTAGATACACTTACTTTATATGTAGGGCCGCAGAACCAGCCGGTGTGGTATGATTACATCCTGAACATGAAGCCTAAACGTATAATTTTTAACCCTGGAACAGAAAACAGAGAGTTAGAACAGATGGCGCAGGATGCTAATATCGAAACGTTGCATCACTGTACTTTGGTAATGTTAGCTTCTGACAGCTACTAAAAATTTATATACGAGATGTTAAACTTCTTCTTTAGCATCTCGTATATAAAAGCCTAAAGAGCAGATGGCATTTGTTGTCTATGCTTTATGAATAAGGGACCTTTTTGAAGGTCCCTTATTTGTTTTAAATTAAGGTATAAAGTATAAATGCACTGCAGCCACCGGTCTTCCCGGCTACTACAGTGCATTTACATTTTCAATATATACTTCTTTTTAATCCTTGTCTTCTGCAGATTCTTCTGTTTCTTCTTCCATCATGTGGCGCATAGTAGAGGCCATGGCGCTATCAGGTACCACACCTGATACTACAGTCTGTACCTGATTCATAAAACCTGACACCTTTCTGGTATCTCCGTTCATCAAAGCTGCATAACCATCTTTTGCTACCGCTTCCGGTTCAGACAGGCTTCCGTTGGCGGCGCGGGTATGGGCTGCTCCTGCTCTCCTGAAGAACATCGTGTTACTTGCTCCCGGGCAAAGTACAGTTACAGTAATGCCAGTGTCTTTCAGTTCTTCTGATAATGCTTCGGAGAATGACATCATGAATGCTTTGGTTGCACCATAAATTGCCATTAATGGCGAAGGCATAAATGAAACAACAGAAGCGACATTCAGAATTTTGCCACTGTTACGGATTTTCATATCCTGTAAAAACAGCTTTGTCAGTTCTACCGGCGTAAAGTTATTCAGTTGCATGATCGCTTTTTCTCGCTCCAGGTCTGTTTCGTAAAAGTAACCATGTACCCCTGCACCGGCATTATTTACCAGCACATCCACTGTAATGCCACTCTTTCTTACTTCCTCGTATACTTCCTCTGCAGCACCAGAGCGGCTTAAATCTGCGGTGATGATGCACACATGCTCTAGTTCATGCTCATCTTGTAGCTCATAACCCAATTTTTTCAATCTTTCTGTGCTTCGTGCTACCAAAATAAGATTGTAGCCGTCTTTGGCAAAAAGTTTGGCAAACTCCATCCCGAAGCCATTGGAGGCACCCGTGATCAAAACTGTTTTTCCTTTATTATCTTCCTTCATTGTTCTCATAGTTAATTTGTTGGTCTAGTCACTATACTTATTAGGTGTACCAGTGCAGCCATGTTTAGGTTGCCTGATATAAGGTACTGCCTTACACTTGTAAAGTATAACTTTCTAAAAAGTAACTCTTCGCATAACAGCAGCGCCTCAGCTATTAAGCTGAGGCGCTGCTGTTAGGATTAAGCTTCTCTTCGGAGTACCTCCAGAGGAGGTCTGCTCAGAATGCTTCTGCTATTGAGCATGCCAATAAATACAGTAAGTATAGTTATTCCGAGGAACACCGGCAGCAGCGGGGAAAAATCAGGCACAAACGCCACTTCAAAACTATACACGGCCAATGCCCAACTTGCGCCTACAGCAAGTATAACACCTGTTCCTGCGGCAAGGGCTCCTAATAAGAGGTACTCGAAGGCATTTATACTTAGAATCTGTTTACGGCTGGCACCAAGCGTACGGAGCAGTACACTTTCCTGTATGCGTTGGTATTTGCTGTTGTTGATGGATCCGATGAGCACCAACAGGCCTGTGGTGATGCTGAAAAGAGCCATAAATCGAATGACAAAGGAAATCTTGCCGAGTATGTCATCAAGCGTTTCAAGTATAAGTCCCAGATCGATAGCCGATACATTAGGAAACTGCCGCACCATTGTTTGCTGAAAAAGTGCCGATTGCTCGTTTGATTTAGTGCGAGTCATGAGTACGTGGAACTGCGGGGCATCTTCCAGCACTCCTTTCGGAAATACCACCAAGAAATTACTCTGCACGCGGTTCCACTCCACTTCCCGCAGGTTGCTCACAATGGTTGGCACCAATGCTCCCTGCACGTTAAAGATCATCGTATCCCCCAGTGCTACCTTCAGGCGCTCTGCGTATTTTTCTTCTAAAGAGACAGGTATAGGTTTGCTGGCATCTTTTACTGTGCCTTGCCAATCTC
Organism: Pontibacter rugosus; assembly: GCF_042678745.1. Taxonomy (NCBI): domain Bacteria; kingdom Pseudomonadati; phylum Bacteroidota; class Cytophagia; order Cytophagales; family Hymenobacteraceae; genus Pontibacter; species Pontibacter rugosus. The sequence goes on from NZ_JBHTLD010000136.1 coordinate 4,126, forward strand.
CTGCCACGCTCTTCTCGGAGTCTATCAAAGAGTCACGGTATGTTACTCGGTACTCGCGTGTAAAAGCCCAATCAGGTATTTCAAGGGTGGTGTCTGCGCGTACGTCAGCAGCTACTAATCCGTTCATCTCTTCGAGGCGCATGGTCACGACAGGTACGTATTGTAACACAGGCAATCCCTGACTTCTGGTAAAATCGGCAACTTCTTCTTTTTGGGCATTTTGAATATCAAAAAGTACCATGTTGGGCTGATTTTCGGTGCCGGCAAAAGCTACTTCGCTCAGCAACAGGCGCTGCATCAGAAAGAGAGTGGCAATGAGTGCCGTTCCTAAACCGATAGATACTGTCAGCAGCAAGGTCTGGTTGTTTGGGCGGTATAGGTTCGCCAGGCTCTGGCGCCACACATAGCCCCAGCTTACCGGGAAGAATCGCTTCACCAGCCACATCATTCCCCATGCAATTAGGGCCAGCACTACAAAACCAGCAAAAACACCTCCTGTAAAAGAAACCGCCTGCAACCAGGTACCTAACTGAAAGTATGAAAAGACGAAGATAAAGCCGACAATGAGCACGTAAACGCCCAGGCGCAGCTTATCCTTATAATCAGTTTTCTGCTCTACATTTCCTCTCAGGGTAATAAGCGGCGAAACCTTCCGAATGTTCAGCAACGGTAACAAGGCAAAAAGCACCGATACAATTAAGCCAATGGCAATGCCTTGAAATATAGCTGACCAGGATACGGCTACCGTAACATCAACCGGTAAAAAAGTTTTAAAAAGCTCGGGCAAGTATAACTGAATCAAGCTGCCAAGTATGGCTCCGATAACAGAACCAATTAACCCCATAGCCATCACCTGGAAAAGGAACACCAGGAAAGCTTGTGTGCCGCTCATACCCAGGCAGCGCAGCACCCCGATAGAAAGAAGTTTCTCTCGAATGTATACGTGCACAGCACTTGCCACTCCTACACAACCTAAGAGCAAGGCTACAAAGCCGACTAAAGCCAGAAAGCGGGCCAGGTTTTCATAAGCTTCTCCTGTACTCTCTTTACGACTCTTAATGGTGTCATATCCAAAGCCTGCTTCCTCCAGGCGCGGCTCCAACTTTTTTACCAGGGCATCTGCATCTGTGCTGGCAGGCAGTTTATAGTAGTGATAGTAACTAATGCGGCTGCCTCGCTGCAGCAGGCCGGTTTCCTCTAAATAATTACGCGGTATGTATACTGCCGGGGCAACAGTAGCTGTCATGGCTGTTTGACCTGGAATCTTTTTCAGAGCTCCGGCAATCTCGAAAGTTTGGTTTCCTATTTTGATGGAATCTCCGGGCTTGGTGTTGTACTGCAGGAGCAGCGTCTGATCTACCAGGGCTTGCCTTCCTCCGCTACGGAAGGTGGTGCTGGCTTCCTGTGGTTCTGATTCTATTTCGCCGTAGTATGGAAAGCCGCCTTTTTCAAGTGCTCTTACCTGCACCAGGCGCGTACCACCAGATGCTTTAAACAATACCATCGAAACAAACCGCACTTCATCAGAGCGTTCTCCACCAACAGCGATCGAATCCAGTAGTAGTTGCATGTCCGGCTCAATTTCTTTATTAGCCGCTACTACCAGGTCTGCTCCTATCAGTGATTTTGCCTGGTTGTTGATATCGTTCCGAAGGTTGTCCGCAAAGGAATTGATAGCCACCAGTGCAGCTATGCCTAAGACAATAGATGAAATGAAGAGCGCCAGCCTTCCACGGTTTCGGCGGCTATCGCGCCAGGCCATTTTTAAAAGCCAGGGCAGGTTTAGGTTTCTTTTCTTTTCAGGATGGATAATTACGTCAGACATAGTTCTGAATGATGAATGGGTAACGGCTGATGAATAATTGTTGAAGGCAACGAACTAATGACCAAAGATGCTATCAACTTGATATTGGTCATTAAGGATTACTCATTGAGTATTACTCATTATATTCTTTATTCAAAACGGATGAAGTCACCTGATCGGAAACCAGCATACCGCCTTTGATGCGAATTATTCTGTCTGTTTTTTCTGCCAGCTCAAGGTCATGCGTTACCAGCACTAGCGTAGTTCCTGATTCCCGGTTTAAGTCAAAGAGCAGTTTTTCTACGCGTTCGCCTGTTTCCTCATCCAGGTTGCCAGTTGGCTCATCTGCAAAAAGTATAGCGGGCTTGTTAGAGAAAGCCCTTGCCAGCGACACACGCTGCTGCTCTCCACCAGAGAGCTGGTTCGGGTAATGATCGTGGCGCTCGGCCAGCCCTACCCTTCCTAATAGCTCCATCGCCTGTTTCTGTACATTACGCTCCCCACGCAGCTCCATAGGAACCATCACGTTTTCAAGTGCCGTGAGCGTCGGAATCAGTTGAAAGTTTTGAAAGATGAAGCCGACATACTGGTTGCGCACCTGTGCCCGCTCGTCTTCTGATAAGTTATCTAACTTAATGCCGTTAAGTATAACGGAGCCAGTCGAGGCGCGGTCGAGGCCAGCGCAAAGGCCGAGCAACGTAGTTTTACCGCTGCCCGAAGGACCAACGATGGCACAGACATCCCCAGCCTGAAGCGAAAAATTTATACCTTGTAGCACCGTTAAGTGCCGATCGCCGCTGTTGTAGGTCTTCTCTAGGTTTTGAATATCAAGTATGGTAGGCACAGTGATTAGTAGAAATAAGGTGTTTAAACATTTTCTGAACGTATAGTACAGCAAGAAGTATGCAGCTATTGGGTTTAAAACCAATTAACTAGTACATACCGTTATGGTTTTGGTGTTGACCAAGTATAAATTTAGGAAATAAAGTGATTGATGATGATAAAGAAACAATTTTTAGCTTACGGCCTAGTGGCCCTGTTGTCCTTGTACGGGTGCAGCGAGGCTGACACGGCAAACGGTACAGAGACCGAGCAAGCAACTACAGCGACAACAAATGCGGAAAGCAAAAAAGCAAGTAAGCAAGAGACTCAAACTATCCTCTTTTTTGGTAATAGTCTAACTGCTGGCTATGGTCTTGAGCCAGATCAGGCTTTCCCGGCGCTCATTCAGCACCGCATAGATTCGCTGGACCTGCCTTATAAAGTGATCAATGCTGGCGTTAGCGGCGAAACAACTGCCGGTGGCAAAAGCCGCATCGATTGGCTGCTGAAGCAACCTGTGGATGTGTTTGTGCTGGAACTTGGAGCCAACGATGGCTTGCGCGGCATAGATACTGAAGAAACTTACGCCAACCTTAAAGCTATCATCGCTAAAGTAAGAGCCAAGTATCCAGATGTGAAAATTGTGCTGGCAGGCATGCAGATACCGCCAAGTATGGGGCAGAAATATGCTAATCAGTTCAGCGAAGTTTACTCCCGCATTGCCGAAGAAGAAAATGTGGCACTAATACCATTCCTGTTAGAAGGAGTAGCCGGCCAACCAAAACTGAACCTGGAAGATGGAATTCACCCTACGGTAGAAGGCCAGAAAATTGTAGCTAAGAATGTTTGGTCGGTGCTGCAGCCTGTGCTAAAGCAAGAGGCATCATCCTAAGCTTTCGATATGGAAGTTGAAAAGTTTTTTCAGTTTTTTTTAGTGACCGTACAACTTTATATAGGCATTGGCGTAATTGTGTATGGCTAAAAGTTGAAAATTTGATTTTCAAAAAATATAAAAGCGGCTTCCTATAAGGGAGCCGCTTTTATTATGTCCAATCCCCAGCCTGCTCACTAGTAGCAGTATTCTTATTTTTCAACTCCTCTAACCTAGGTAAATATTTACTGCTTCATTCAATTCGTTTCTAAAGCTGTGCTCTATTGTAGCTATGCCATGGTTTGCAGTCTGGCTGTTCTATTTAAAAAAATGTGTGGCTGATGTCCAGTGTTTTATAGCTAATGGATTGGCCGTTTCAAAAAAAAGATGAAAATTTAGTTTTCTCCAGGCAACCTTCAGGCAGGCACCTTGCATCTAAAGGTTAAAGAGCAAAACACAAGCTCCATTTGACTACAAAACGAGGCGATATAGCATAAACTTTTACACGCGTGACAGAAGCAGAATTGATAGCAGGTTGCCAGCAGGCAGACGCAAAGGCTCAGAAGCTTGTGTATGAGCGCTACGCCTCGCAAATGTACGGTGTGTGCATGCGCTACCTTAAAAACGAAATGGATGCGGAAGAAGCACTCTTGAACGGCTTTATGAAAATCTACAAAAACGTTGATCGTTTCGAAGCAAAAGGAAGTTTTGAGGGTTGGGTACGTCGTATCATGGTAAACGAAGCGCTTACCTTTCTTCGCAAAAAAGAGCCACTGCACATGGGTATAGAAGAAAGTTACATCCAGGTTGCCAGTACAGGTGGTGCAGATCAAAACCTGGCTGAAGGCGAACTGCTGGAGCTACTGAGAACTTTGCCAGCCGGATATCGAGCCGTTTTTAACCTTTACGCCATCGAAGGATATTCGCATAAAGAGATAGCCGAAATGCTAGGTATAACGGAAGGAACATCAAAGTCTCAGCTAAGCAAGGCACGCGCCATGTTGCAACGCAAGCTGACAGGTAAAGAGGTTGTTGCCAATTTATAAGTATAAAGACACATGAGACCAGAAGATATAGATAAGATTTTTAAGGAGCGCTTAGGAAATAATGCGCCAACGCCTCCCGCTGATATGTGGGCACGCCTGCAGGAACGTATGGAGGACGAAAAGCCTGTAATGGGCATAGTGCAGGATGAGAAAACAGCTGTTGCGGAGCCTCAGGTAAAGAAACGAAGCATAATGTGGATGTATTCTTCTATAGCTGCCACGCTTTCATTGCTGCTTGCGGTTAGTGTCGTGTTTTATAACATCAATACAGGCACTCCGGAAATCAATAACGGCCTTACAAAACATGATGTGATGCAACCGGAGCAATCTGTTGTAGTGCCCTCGGCTCCTGAAGAAACTGTAGGTGGTATTGCCTATCAACAGCCGGTTGAGAGCAGCGATACAGAAACTGAAAAAAAATCTGCGGCTCAGGCAACCGAACAGCAGACACCTGCATCTAACATTACAAAGGAACTTGAAACAGGAAAAGCCATTGCCAAAGCAACACCAAAGGCTGTACAGCAAAAAGCCGAGGTAATAGCAAACCTTACTAAAGCGCCTACACAGGCTGATGCGCAGCAGGCCATCGCCTCTAATAAAACTCCTGAATCTCCAGCAATAGTAGAGCATACGGTACCAGTTTCAAACACAAACGCTGCCATACCATCTGCCCTGGCTGTTGCCAAAACCAACGCTAACTTGAATGCTGAACCTGTTGAAATCGTAATCAAGCGCGCTGTAGCCTCTCAAACTGCCATGGCGGAGGAAACCAGTGCTCCTGATGTACCTAACAACAAAGTAAAGCTAGCCAAGAACATCTTCAAGCAGGTGCGCAGCCTGGCCGCTGGCGATGGAATGGAACTATCGGAGTTAGGCATCCGTGCCGATCGGGTTGCCCTCGAGACACAGATCGGTAAACAGAAAATATCTAAAGTGATCAATCTCTAATACTCTTTAACATGAAAAGAATACTGCTACTCGTAATGGCCATTTTCATGGCCGCCGCTACCAGTGCGTCTGCCAAAGGCGGAAACACCCTGAAGCAACGCCTTCAAACAGCGGAACAGGACACTATCATAGTGAAAATGGCCAATGGTGCCAAAATGATTTTGCACCTCGATAACATACAGCAACTACAGGCTTTCCAGAACTACAGCCTCGACTCGCTGATGCGCGAACTGACAAAGTATGTGGAACGCGTAGATAAAATGGAAAACTCCAATAAAGAATCTAAGGAGATGACGGTTACTTTTAACAAGTCGGCTGCTGAAGATGGGCAGTCAGAGCAGGTAACTATTACTGTGCAAGAACAAGACCCAAAAACAGGGCAGGTAAACAAAGAAACCCATGAAGTGATCCTCAACAAGAACTTCAAAATTAAAGTTGATGTGGAGGAAGATGGCGGAAAAACACGGGTTAATGTGGATGTGCCGACCAAACAGGAGCGCGACAGTATTAAAATAGCGGATGCTGAGAAAGACTACAAGGCCGTTCGCTTTGGCTTTGATATGGATCTTGGCTTCAATGCCTTTACTGAGACAGCTGAACTTCCTGACCTGAAGCCTTGGGGCTCCCGCTACGTAAGCCTTAACTGGAGATTAAACTCGCAAATAGGTGGCCGAAAAAGTCCTTTCCACATTGTATCAGGCCTTGAGTTCGCCTTTAACAACTACATGTTTGAAGACAACATTGTAGTGCAGGAAGTTGATGGTGTGACGCAGTTTACCGAAATGCCAGACATGAACTTTGAAAAGTCTAAACTGACACACTCTTCCGTGAACGTTCCCCTGATGGCCATGCTACAGTTTAAGCGTGAAAACGGAAAAGACGGTTTTACACTTGGTGCTGGTCCGTTTGTAGGTTATAGATTAGGTAGCCACACCAAACTCAAGTATAATGGTGATAAAGACAAAGATCGTGACAACTTCAACTTATCAGATTTCATGTACGGTGCTGAAGGAGTGATTGGGTATGGCAGCCTCAACCTCTTTGCCAAGTATAACATGAACGATCTTTTCGAAGAAAATAAAGGACCGCAGACAAATGTGGCAAGCTTCGGCTTCCGTCTGTTCTTCTAAGGTAGAATATTAAGGTGAGACAAAAAAGGAGCTTTATGAGCTCCTTTTTTATTTAGCTGTTACGCTTAAAATTATCAATGATTATGGCTGTTGCAGTAGCTACATTCAGTGACTCCGCATGCCCGAAAGCAGGTATTTTAATGAGCTGGTTTACCTGGGCAGCCACCTCTGGCCTTATGCCATTTGCTTCGTTACCTAGCACTATGATACCCTGTGGCTGTAGTGTCATCTGGTGTAGGTTATCCCCGCTCAGGGCAGCACCGTAAATTTTATACTTATCGGTGTGCTCCTGTAGCCATGCCGGCAGATCTAGGTAATATACTTTGGTGCGAGTAAAGGAGCCCATGGTAGCTGCTATCACCTTTGGGTTGTAAAAATCGGCGCAGGTTTCAGAGCATATAATTTTATCGATGCCATACCAATCAGCAATGCGTATGATCGTTCCAAGATTTCCGGGGTCGCGTATATCGTCCAGCGCGATTACAAAATCTTCATTGCATAGCTGTAAATCGGGCATGTGGCGCATACCTGCTACGGCAAGTGCAGCGTTATTGCTGGCAAAAGAACCGGCTTTCACCAGCTCTTCTTCTTTAACTACAGTATAAGTATAGTCTTTAGAAAGTATAGCGGCATGTTCTTTCTCAAAAGTCTCCGTTACATAGAGGTATTGCAGCTGAAAGGACTTAGCTTGCAGTAGCTCAAGCACACTTTTACCTCCCTCCACCACAAAGGCTTGGTGTTGGCTGCGGTATTTTTTTACTTGCAACGATTTAATATACTTTACGACTGCTTTCGACAACATAGCTCTGTTAACTTTTGAGATCACGATTATACATATCTGCCCTGATTATTGCAATGGTAGGGATAAATGCCTGCATTCCCACCAAGTATCTGGCTGAGAACGAAAAGTTGCTTGTAAACATTGAGCCGCAGGGGCTGGAGCATGTAGATCCGGCTGCTATTCAGAACCTTTACCAACAGGAACCTAACCGTATGGTGTTGGGCTCTACTCCCTATCTGGCGCTCTATTATTTCGGAAAGAAATTTTATGATCCCCTCGAAATTCAGTCAAAGATAGAGAAGCAGCAGCTAAAGCTGAAGCGTAGAGTAGCGGAGGCTGGTGCTGATTCCTCTAAAATAGTAAAGCTGCGCGACAGGTTCAACAGCCGCATCGAAAACCTGAAAGACAAAAAGAAGAACGGCAACTTTCTGATGCAACTAGGAGAACCACCTGCTGTTTATGACTCCACGCTGATGGAGAAAACCCTGGATCAGGTCGATATTTACCTTAATTCCAAAGGTTACTTTAACCATCGGAGCAATTTTAGAACAACGGTTAAGAACGAGAAACTGGTTTATGTTGATCTTTCTATTCAGGAGAATGAACCATACTTATACTCGCAGCTTAGCTTTGATGTAAAAGACCCGCGCATTAAGCGAATAGTAGAGACTACACAAAATCGCTCTGAATTGAAAATAGGTGAGCGATACGATGAAGATAAGTTAACAGCCGAGCGTGACAGGCTTTACCAATTGCTAAAAAACCGTGGCTATTACGAGTTTGCCCGCGCCTATATCGAATTTGAAGTGGATACGAGCTTTGCTGAAAATACAGCCCGTATAACGACTATTATTCAAAATCCGGAGCAGGATTCTGCACATAAAGTATACACGATAAAAGATGTATATTTCAAAACAGATCAGGATCGCTTTGGCATTCCAAGAGATACAGTTTATTATGATGGAGTGGCTTATGTGGCTTATAACCAGCGCTACTCCACCGAAATTCTGGACAAGAAAATAGATGTGTATCCGGGCCAGCGGTATAGCCAGTTAAGGACCTCTACCACACAACGCAAACTATCTGACCTGGATGTGTTTCAGTTCAACAACGTGCTCTACAGTAAAGTAGCATCTCCAGTGGATTCTACATATCAACTGAACGCGCTTATTAATGCCCTGCCAGCTAAGAAGTTTCAGGAAACGGCAGAGTTAGGTATAAATTTTACAGAGCGCAAACCAGGTCCCTTTTCGAGTCTAAGCCTTCGCATCAGAAACGTTTTTGGAGGTGCCGAAAACCTTGACTTAGGAATACGCGGTGGCCTGGAGTATCAGGTAAGCTTATCAGATCAGAACGAGACAGTTTTGATTAAGGAGTTTGGGGCCAATGCAGCACTTTCTTTTCCAGTTATCCTGCTGCCGTTCACGAACAAGAACCTTTTATCTGAATATAACCCACGTACACGTGTCTACGCTGGTTATACCAGCGAGGATCGGCAGGAATACAGCCGCTCTATTTACGAATCAGGGATAGATTATATCTGGCAACGCTCACGGAACCCGCTGCAACCGCCCATCATGCAATTCATCTTCTCTCCTATCAACCTTAATATTGTGCAGGGAGATATTCTGGATGAAGTCTTTAGAAGCAGGTTGGCAAATAACAGTACAGGCAGCCGCTCTTTATTAGAGAGTTTCGATGATGGTATCATCTCATTTATAGGGTTTAATTTCATTTTCAACACCAATGATTTTACCCAAACCCGTAATGCGAAGTATTTCAGAACAGCTGTTGAATTGGGCGGCTTAACTAAAGAGCTCGGACTGCAGCTGGATGTAAATAACCTGCGCACTTACCAATATGCACGTATAAATCCGGATTACCGCCGCTACATACCCTTAGGTGGCCAGCGTTATTTTGTATATAGGATAAATACAGGCGTTGTGTCTCCTATACTTGGCAGCAACATTCTGCCTTACGAGAAATTCTTTTTCGGTGGTGGTGCCTCAAGTGTGCGGGCGTGGCAATCACGTCGGCTAGGTTTAGGATCTTACGCTCCGTTAAGAGCAGATTTTAATTCTGAAGGGGAGTTAAAACTAGCGCGTGACTATAGGGTTGAGCAACCTGGTGAAGTGCTGCTGGAAGGTAATGTTGAGTACCGGTTTAATATGTTCAGCTTTATCAACGGAGCTTTATTTGTGGATGCTGGTAACGTGTGGTTGCTAAGGCAAGATGCATCTAAGCCAGGTGCTGATTTCCAGTTTAACCGTTTTTACCGTGAAATCGCTGTAGGTACAGGGTTCGGTATACGCTTTGACCTTGCAGTGTTGATATTACGCTTCGATTTTGCTACCAAAGTATATGACCCTGCTAATTATGGAGGCGATAAGTTTGTGCTACCTAACTTTAATTTAAGTAATTTTTTGAACCGTAATAATCAAAGCACCTTGCAGATCGGTATTGGCTATCCATTCTAATTACTAGCCTTTTCCTCGAATTGAAGTTGGTTATGCTGGTAAGCAGTTTCAATTATTAAATTCTTAAAATGTTTTTGTGCTTAATTCTTAGCTATATCTGAAGCTTTCTATAATTGAGAATATGTTTCAATG